>NZ_CP039393.1:601248-901873 GCF_004803695.1 Muribaculum gordoncarteri | reverse complement strand
CTACAGGAGTCTGGATATCCTGGACAGACACGGTGAATACATCCAGAAGAGACTTTTCCTTAATTCGTCAAAGGTTGTCGAACGGGATACGACCGTCATGTACTATGACTGCACCAACTATTTTTTCGAGAGAGAATCTGCCGATCCGGACTATGTGACAGACAAAAAAGGGAACGTTCATGAACGTATACGCAAGTACGGAGTCTCCAAGGAACATCGACCGAACCCCATCGTACAGATGGGTATGTTCATCGACAACTCCGGCATGCCGGTTGCGATGTGCATCAATCCCGGCAATGCCAACGAACAGACTACCTTGATTCCAACTGAAAAGATTATAGTTGAGAAGATGGGGGTCAGCAAGATTGTAGTCTGTACAGACGGAGGTCTCTCTTCTGAAGGCAACCGGTCATATAACTCCACAGCAGAAAGATCATTCATAACGGTGCAGTCAATAAAGAAACTGGAGGATAATCTCAGGGACTGGTGTCTGGAACCGACAGGATGGAAACTTGTAAAGTCCGACACGGTACAAAAAGACAAGCGGTACCGGGATGCAGACGAGGATGAACTGGAGTTTGACCTGACTGATGCCGATACTGCCCGTTATTACGGAGACCGCACTTTTTATCGCGAGCGTTGGATTGTCAATGAAAAGACAAAGTTCTCTCAAAGATTGATTGTGACATTTTCATACAAATACCGCGACTACCTCCGATTCCTGCGTCAACGCGAGATTGACAAGGCTGACAGCAATGCACGTGGAAACAGGACATTGACCAAATCTTATAAGAGCCCTGACAGGTTCCTTTCCGAGACCTACGCCACAGAAGACGGCGAGGTTGCGGTATTCAGAACCGTCTCCCTGAATCTTGACGCCATATCAGAAGAAGAAAAATATGACGGCTTCTATGCGATATGTACGGATCTGTCTGACAATGTGACGAAAATCATCGAACTGAACCATAACCGCTGGGAGTCGGAGGATGCCTTCAGGGTCATCAAGACTGACTTCAAGGGTCGACCCGTCTTCGTCTGGACGGCGGAACACATAAGGGCCCACTTCATTGTCTGCTTTATCACACTACTGCTCTTCAGAATAATGGAAAAGGAACTGAACTATAAATACACATCCTCCGCTATAATTGAGAAACTACGGTCAATGACTATGAACATAGTCAAGGGAGAAGGCTACAAGCCTAACTTCACACGGGATGATCTTACCGATGACCTACATGCCAAAGCCGGCTTCAGACTCGACACCGAGATTGTTACTCGTCAGAAAATCAAACAGATTATTGCTAATATTAAAAAAGGTTAAATATAGATAACCCCATTCCAGTGCTACATATATAGACCCTTTTGCACATGGCTTCACGCCAATGTACAAAAGGGTTTGCTCGTTTTTGGACTGTAAAAGATGGGAAATTCTATCCAAATTTCGCACGTTAAATGTAAGATTTATGGATAAAGGATTTAATATTATAACATTTTCAAGTTATGTTAAGTCATCCCAATTAGCTATTTTCAAGATTTAATAGGTAAACTTAAGTATTTTAACACATAAAAAAACGTGCCACGCCGATTTGCCCGGCATGGCACGCTCATCCAATTATGTTACGCTCAAATTAATCGGCTAAATCAACTGCATAATAAACCTTACGACCGGTTGGATAGATTCCGGTTATGAACATAACCTTATCCGCCTCGTCGCTCTTCATTATGGCATCATAGATTTTCTCTACATCATCCTGACTCTTGACACGCATGTTGTTTATGTCGAGGATAATGAATCCGTCCTTTATACCGGCACTCTTGAACTTACCGTCCTTAAGGCCTACAACCTGCAATCCGGAGGTAAGCTGATACTGACGAAGCTGCTCGGCCGACAACGTCTTGAAGGCGCAACCGAGTGCGGTGTAGTCGTTGGCAACCGTGATGTTGACATTACCCTGATTGTTACGCAATGTAACGTTGGTCGACTTCTCCTTGTTGTCGCGAATGTACTTCACTACAATCTTGTCGCCGGGACGATACTTGTTGAGCTGCTCCTGAAGCTGTGCGCTATTGTGGATTCCAACTCCGTTTATGCCTACTATTATATCGTTCTTCTGCAATCCGGCCTCCATTGCGGCACTACGTTCAACCACTTCGTCGATGAGTATACCGTCATTGACTGCGGTAATCTCCATGTCCTTTACAAGCTGGGGAGTGAGCTCCCTGTAAGCGACTCCGAGCACGGCACGCTGAACGGTTCCATACTGCTTGATGTCGGTGATAATCTTCTTTACAATCGATGTGGGCACAGCAAATGAATATCCGGCATAGTTACCTGTCTGTGAATATATTGCGGTGTTGATTCCCACAAGTTCACCATTGATGTTGACAAGAGCGCCTCCCGAGTTTCCGGGATTGACAGCTGCATCAGTCTGTATGTAGCTCTCGATACCCATAGGACGACCCTGTGTGGCGCTACCTATACTGCGGGCCTTGGCGCTGACGATACCGGTAGTCACTGTCGAGGTGAATCCGAAAGGATTACCCACGGCAAGCACCCACTCGCCCACCTTCAGCGCATCACTGTCGCCGATAGGAATTACGGGAAGCCCCTCGGCCTCTATCTTCAGCAAAGCGATGTCGGTCGATGCATCCGAGCCTATGACCTTAGCGTTAAAGGTGCGGTTGTCGTTAAGCGTTATTTCAAGTCGCTCGGCACCGTCAATGACATGATTGTTTGTAACGATATATCCGTCGGGGCTTATGATGACACCCGAACCGAGTCCGAGCTGCTGCTCAGGCTTATCCTGCTTCTGCTGAGGCTGCTGACGGCGATTTCCTCCATTGGGCGAACCGAAGAAGAACTCCAGGAACGGATCATTGAAAGGCGATGCACCTCCACCGTTGCCGTAAGCGTTATATCCGCGAGGAGTCGCATAACTCTTTATGCTCACAACGCCGTTGATTGTGCTTTCGGCGGCATGAGTGAAGTCGGTAGGAGGTGTTACACCATTCTGCGACACCTTGTAGATACCGCCTCCGTCATATCCCGACTCGGTAAAAGTATAGGATGATGACGACGGCATGTCATTACCGTTGAGTACATCTACGGCAAATACCGTAACAGCCGAACTGGCAATAGCCACCCCACAAGCCAATAATGCAATTTTACTATACAAATTCATAACTCTTAGATTGGTATGTTAATTTTTAAATTTTCCAGTGTTAAATTTTAACTCTTGTGATTTAGACGCAAAAATAACGCATTATTTTAATTGTAGTATATTAAAAAATGTATACTTAAACCTATTTAATAAAGGCGCATCTCATTTTAAACTATATTGACTATAAAAATGTGAAATTGATTGAATAACTATGTGATTTATGCAATAATACACACAGTTATGGCAATATACCACCATGAAATTTCATATTTGTCATGAAATAATGCAATGACATATACCCGTATTGTCGGCTCATTTATCTATCTTTGCAATAACAACCAAATCACAATACACATTATGATTAAACAATTAATTACAGCAATTGCCATAGCAGCAATAAGCTGCACGGGAGTGGCACAGTCGACCGTATACATGACACGTGACATTACGCCCGAATCACTCGTGAAAATATACGAGGCAGTAGGCCGCAAGGCTCACGGCAAAGTAGCGGTTAAAATCAGCACGGGCGAACCCGGAGGTCACAACTACCTGAAGCCCGAACTGATCAAGGGCCTTGTGCAGAAAGTCAACGGCACAATCGTTGAGTGCAACACAGCTTACGGCGGCCGTCGCTCCAATACCGAGGAGCATCTCAAAGCGGCTCGTGAACACGGATTTCTTGACATTGCCGATGTCGACATAATGGATGGAGCAGGAGAGATAAAATTGCCCGTGCGCGACACCACCCACATAAAGTATAATCTCGTAGGCGCCAATCTCGCCAACTACGACTTCCTGATCAACCTCGCACACTTCAAGGGTCATGCCATGGCCGGACTGGGCGGAGTACTGAAAAATCAGTCGATAGGCATAGCATCGGCCAACGGAAAAGCCTACATACACACAGCAGGATACACCGACAAGCTCAAAGGCATGTGGTCGCACACCGGCGATCAGGACGGATTCCTTGAATCGATGGCTGCCGCCGCACAGAGCGTGGCCGACCACTTCGGCGACAACATCCTCTATATCGATGTAATGAACAACCTGTCGGTCGACTGTGACTGCGATTCACATCCCCGCGACCCCGAGATGAAGGACATAGGTATCCTCGCGTCAACCGATCCTGTAGCCCTCGACGAAGCTTGCCTTGAACTGGTATATGGCGTAAAGCCCACTGAAGGCAACGACAACCGTCCGTTGATAGAACGCATCCAAAGCCGTCACGGCAACCACACCATAGACCATGCCGAGAAAATCGGTCTTGGCTCAAAGGAATACAAGATCGTGATGATTGACTGACATTCCAGTCAGCACAAAATAGTGAAGGCCGGTTTCTCTTTCGAGTTGCCGGCCTTCACATTTTTATGTCCATTCAATTTTTTCCTAAATCAGATATTGCGATGAAATTGACTGATTTTCATGCACGCGACGAATAGTGTCGGCAATCAGGTGTGCCACCGACAGTATCGTACACTTGTGGCAGTTGCCCTTATAGGGGATACTGTTGGTGAAGATCATCTCGGTTATGCCGCTTTCGTTTACACGATCGCTCGCAGGATCGCTCATGATAGCGTGAGAGCACAATGCACGCACACTCTTTGCACCCTTCTCCATCATCAGGTCGGCAGCTTTGGTGATAGTACCGGCAGTGTCGACCATGTCGTCAATCAGAATGATGTTCTTGTCCTGAACATCGCCGATAACGGTCATCGTTGCCACAACATTGGCCTTGGCACGCTGCTTATGGCACAGGATAAGGGGCACGTTGAAATATTTGGCGTAATTGTTGGCACGCTTGGCACCACCCACATCGGGAGTGGCAATGGCCATGTTTTCAAGATGAAGCGACTCTATATAAGGTATAAACACCGATGATGCATAGAGATGGTCGACAGGAACGTTGAAAAATCCCTGAATCTGGTCGGCGTGCAAGTCCATACAGATTACTCTATCGACGCCGGCCGTGCTCAGCAAGTCGGCTACAAGCTTTGCGGCAATCGACACACGAGGCTTGTCCTTACGGTCCTGACGAGCCCAACCGAAGTAAGGCATCACAGCTATAATTGATTGTGCCGAAGCTCTCTTGGCAGCGTCAATCATCAGTAACAGTTCCATGAGATTGTCGCTGTTGGGAAATGTCGACTGAACAAGATAAACTTCGCATCCGCGAATTGACTCTTCAAAAGAAACTTCAAATTCACCGTCAGCAAAATGCTGGATGTTCATCTTGCCAAGCTCGACACCGAGTGAGGCACATATCTCTTTGGCCATGTACTCGGACTTGGTTCCGGCAAAAATCTTAAATGGTGGTAACATTACACAATATATTTAGTATGTTGGAATTTTTGTGCAAATTTATTGTTTTTTGATATTATTTCGCCTATCGTCACCTCTTTTTTTATCATCAGGAAGTATATTTTTATGCTTTATCTTCCAAATGACGGCATCGTAGGGACCTATTTCAGTTTCAAAGGGCTTGTCTGACGACATGGATTTACGCATCATATCCTTTGACAGGAGTTCCTTGGCAACGCAATCGCCCTGAGGCATGCTCAACACCTCAAATGCATGCTGCGGAATATTTATCTTCAAGTTGCAGGGAGAGCTGCCGAAGTTAACGGCAATCAACAACGTTTCATCATCGCAGCTGCGCAGGAACGCATATTGGCGATGAGGATTCAATGTGGGATTGTCGTAGTTAACATACATCAAGTCGAAGAAACGGCCGCTTGAAATAGCCTTCTCGCTATTGCAAAGGCGCAATATGGTACGGTATTTGTCGCGCAGCCATCGCTCCTGACCTGTCAATCGGTCATTGTTGCACTTTCCTCCGTTGAGCCAACGGCGCACGGTGGGAATGCTCCAGTAGTCAAATATTGTAGTACGACCGTCGTAACCGCTGAAACCTTCGGCATCCAGAGCCTGCTCGCCAAGCTCCTGACCGGCGTATATCATAAACGGGCCACGTCCCATCATGGCGCTTACAATCATCGAGGGGATGACCAGCGACGGGTCGCCGGCATAATATTTTGAGCCGAATCGCTGTTCATCGTGATTCTCAAGGAAGTTCAGCATATTGTCGGAGATTCCGTCAACCGTCTGCCAGCAATTGGTTATCTGGGCTGCCGAAATGTTGGAACATTGTATGCCGCGAAGCGTGTCGTAGAGGTTAACCTTGTCATAGAGGTAGTCAAATCCGCCGTACTTTATGAAATCACGGTAAAGCGACACATCATATATCTCGGCAATGAAGATGACATGGGGATAACGCTCCTTGACATTGGTGATAGCCCATTGCCAGAACTCAATAGGCACCATGTGAGCCATGTCACACCTGAATCCGTCGACACCTTTTGACGCCCAATAGCGCAGAATGTCAAGCATCTGGAACCACGTGCGCGGAATCGGATAGAAGTGATGGGAACCGTCGCCGTAGTCGATACCGTAATTCAGCTTGACCGTTTCATACCAGTCAAACTGCGACGGGAAGGCCGTGAAGCAGTCGTTGCCCGACGCTTTTGCCGGAAACTCCACGTAGGCGTCATCTCCGTCACCAAGGTCGATGCTCGGGGCAAAGAGCTGATGAGGTATGTAATAGAAATTGTTGTTGCGCTCAAAGAATCGATTCTTGTCGTCGCCCACGCCGAAATCCACAACCTCGGCTGGCTTAGCGTCAGAAACATATTGTCGTGACACATGATTGGGAACGAAGTCAATGATCACGCCCATACCGGTATCATGAGTGCGCATCAACAACGCCTCAAACTCCCCTATTCGATTGTTCACATCCACAGCTATGTCGGGATCCACATCGTAGTAGTCCTTTATCGCATAGGGCGATCCGGCTTTGCCTTTGACTACGTGCGGATTATCTCTACTTATTCCATAGCGCGAATAGTCGGTCTGATTGGAGTGTTCGATAATCCCTGTATACCACACATGCGTGATTCCCAAATCCTTAATGCTTCTTAGCACTTTGGTAGTGATGTCGTTCATCTTGCCTGAGCCGTTTTGCTCGATCGTACCGTTAGGTATGCAATGCTCATTGCAATTGGCAAACAAACGAGGAAGCATTTGATAAATTACCGGTTTTTCCTTACTCATTTCTTCTGTTATATAGATTTAGTCAACTAAATGCAATCACGGTTAAACGAGGCCGGCCTTCTTTATGGCATCGCGAGCCGCCTTGTAGCCGCTTCGGAACACAAGTTCCTTCTGATGCATATTGAATACATGCATGTCGGCTATGGACTTTGTTTCGATGACAAGGTCACATAGATGCATGTCGGCAATGGCGTTTGTCTTGGCCATCAACATGTAGGAGCGTTGAGCCACATCCAGCAAAGTACCCTTATAGGTATTCTTCTTCACCATGGGGCTGCAGTTTATGCCTATCAGATAATCGCAATCATCACGTATCGCCCACGCCGGAAGGTTGTGAAGCACACCCCCGTCAACATAGTTCAATCCGTCGATTTTTACCGGCTGAAACACGATGGGAATCGAACACGACGCCATCACTCGCTCAGCTATAGCACCTTCACGCCACTGCACGGGGCAGCAGTTGTCAAGATCGGTGGCACACACTACAAGCGGAGTACTGCATTGCTCAATCAGCTCCACTCCAAGTGACTTGTTGAGAAACGACCTGAATCCGTTCATGCGGAAAAAGCCGTCCTTTGGGACGCTTATTTCACAGAAATCGGTGAACTTGGCCTTCATGAACAGCTTCATGATCTCAAGGGGCTTAAGACCGGCGCTATACATCGAGCCGGCAATGGAGCCCGCGCTCACCCCTGCAATTATATCAGGCTTGATGCCCAATTCATCCATGGCGTATAAAGCACCCACATGGGCAAACCCACGTGCTCCTCCACCACTAAGTGCCAGACCTATCTTATATGGTTTCTTTTCAGACAAAATGTAAATACTTTCTTATCTAAACACAAAATTAATGGTTTTATATCATTCAACCATCGATTTGTTGTAAGAATTTAACACGGCTGTCCAAATCATCGCACCCCTGCCCCGGGTCATGGGCGATATTCATCGCCAATCACGAGCTTGTCGCCACTGTCGTCCACATTGAAAAGATGCGGAACACGATGATAGTGACCGTTAATCGACTTATGGCTGTGAACCGACATAAGCAACCGGCCGTCAAATGTGCGGAAGAGCATTCCATGTCCGAAATCGGGAGGCGTAATAGGCTCCTTCTCCTGAATCCACGGTCCCTCAAGAGTTCCCGACTCGGAATAGGCCACGCCTTGAGTGTAGACATCATATATCCAGCTTGTCCATATCATGCCGAGCCGTCCGGTAGCGGTACGGAACAGGTAGGGCCCGTCGGTCACTCGATTGGGACGCTCCTTGCCGTCGATTTTCTCGCGACTCCAAGGCGAATCACTTGCACGGAACAGTATTCGTCCCTCTCCCACACTTCCGCGAAGATCGGGCTTCAGCTCAATGCTCTCTATCGTACCATCCCAATTCTGCAGCCACTCCCAGCAGTAGACCATGTAAGGCTTGCCGTCGGTGTCGACCCAGAAAGTGCCGTCGAGAGTCAGTTTGTCGGCAGGCAGATATGTGTCATCGGCCATCGGACGATAAGGGCCTTCGGCTTTGTCGCTTACCAATACGTGACTCGCACGACGCTCAAGCTTGTTGCCGCGATACTCTCCGAGTATGTTCTTGCTGTTGGTAAATGTTGCGAAGTAGTAATATTTTCCTTTATACTTGTGAAGCTCGGCTGCCCAAATCATGGGGTTGGGCCCCATCCACGACTCATCGTCGGTTTCGGCTACACGGTATGGGCCGTCCCACAGCCTCAAGTCGCGGCTTTTCCATAACAGGCCGCCTGTTCCCGTCATGTAATAGGTCATAGTGGCACTATCGGCCAATACACACGGGTCGCTCAGCACTATTGAGTCAAGAGGCACGTTATTCCGAACCCTTGCTTTACGCTCGGCGGCATCTGCTGACATAACTGCCAGAGCTACAAAAATCATTATTAATACACGCTTCATTGCAATGTGAGGGATAATTGGATTAATACTAATTGAGTCTTGGATATGAATAAGTTTTGCCTTTATAGAGCGGTCAAAGATAATGAAAATCCGTGATTTTGCATAACTTTGCAATTCATAAATTAAAGCGTCCGCCATTATAGCGGGAACAAAGCAATGGCTACCAAACATAAACAACAACCGTCATGAACGTAACGGAACTGCGCGACTACTGCCTGTCACTACCTATGGTGACCGAGGATTTCCCTTTCAATGAATCGATTCTCGCATTCAAGATATTGGGTAAAATATTCGCGGTCATAGACCTCGACAACATTGACTGGCTCGTAATGAAGTGCGATCCAGACTATGCAGTGGAACTGCGTGAGGCCCACCCTGAAATAACCACGGCGTGGCACTGGAACAAAAAGTACTGGAATCAGGTGAGAATGCGCGAAGCCTTGACCGACGAGCTAATAATCAGCCTGTTGCGCCACAGCTACAGCGAGGTTGTAAAGAAATTCACAGGAAAAATAAGAGCCGGTTCGACAATAAATGTTAACGGCAGGGCGGTCAATTGTTGAGTGATTTTCTTTAGCTCTTGAGGGAGCGATGGGGCTCCATCGTGACTGAAAGAGATGAAGAAAAGCGCCAACGAGTGGCCGAGGCGAAGGTAACTTTTGTCCCATCAAATATTGGGGCAGCATCTTCCACTGACATCCGGTATAAACCGGATATGCAATAGCTGTGAATATCTTATAGAGGTCTGTGCGTTCCTTTCAATGGAAGCCTGACAAAAACTTACGGATGCGCTTCCCCCGGCAATGCTTAAGCTTTATTTTCATGGAGCCAATGATTTATGTTACTGAGATATAACACAAATCAAACCTTTTTCCTTTTTGGTTGAACTGAATTACCATCGACTCGCATATTGCGGGCGCTTTTCCGTCTGTTTGTCAGTCGTGTACATCCAGTACATTCCTTCCTCGCAGACCAAAAATCGCTCCGCACTATGCGACCCTGCCGTTAATATTTATTGTCGAACCGGCTCTAAAGCGCGAATATCCTATATTGTTGACAGTGCAATCTCCGGCAATCATTGATGGTTAAAAAACGATAAAAATCGTTAGTCGAGAATTTTTGATGTATTTTTCATTATATTTGCACAAAAATACCAATCATTTAAATATGAAAGCCCTATTATCGAGGATTCTACCCATCCTCATTACTATGATTATCACAGGATGCAACAACGATATTTTCATTGACGACGAACATCCTTCAATTACCGAGATCGAGATTCCCGATCAAGGCAATAAATCAATCACGTTCCAGACATCGCAACTGAAGTCCATAGAGATTGCATTCTACAACGATGCCACTTTCGATTGTACGCTGTTTGATCACACAGGCGACATATATAACAAATACGACGACCGAAACTACATCTATCTATACGAAATTTCGAGCAGTATGCCCAAAATAACGCGCATGTTGGCCGAAAACGACGATGTGGCTTTTGAAGTAACGCGCACCGGCGAAAACGAGTTGACAATCAGCTCAATCATGAATATGACAGGTTACGATGTACACGGCAGTATAATGTTATCCTACACCTACAAGGAAGAGTTCATTGCGTTCTCGATATTGCCGTCACCTGATGGCCCTACCTTATATTCAATCAAGGGATTATCCTACAATAAGGCAAGCCTTTCACAGGGATTCAGCGACGAGCAGAGCACTCCTTTTAGAATTATCAACGAAACGCAATCGGCGACAAAACAGGTGTTCAATCCTCAACAACACTGCACCACCATGGTGATATTCAATACCAACGGCATGGACCGACTGAAACTCGATCCCGATGCCGAAATGCCCGTAGTGGAGATACCATCCTACATCCACCGTGACGATGCCGAGGAAATCGCTGGCGGATTCAACGGTAGGGAAATTCAATTCTCACGCGAAATAATAGTCACCGACACTCCCGACAACGCACTGATCAACGGGGGAAGCTTCAATGTAGATTATCCCGTCGAAGTTCCTCCCATGTCGGCAAGAGAGCTAAACCTGTCGATCAACCGAATCATCATGAGAGCAAACGGCGAATTGACATTGGTGAACAACCGTAACGACAAGGAAATCAAACTACCGTTTGTGGTCACCGTGATGCAGCCCTACAACTACAGTTGTAAATGGGAAGAAGCGACAATCGACGAATAAACCCGATAAATAAATAATCTGCAATAGATCTACACGCATGATTTTTAAATATATAATTGCCATAACCGCCTTGTTGGCATCGGCATCGGTCAACGCCGCCAACCTATCGGAGCAGGACACTTGCGCCAACGCGCCGAAATACATACACCGCATCGGTGCCGATCTCCGCGGCGGTTACGTGGCATCTTCATCCAACCATGTGGCACAGGACTATGACGAAACGGGTGCGACAAAGCTCCACAGCGCAATGTCGGCTCACCTCAAATATTCGTTTAAATACTCCGATGTCACGCGCACCGGTCGCCTATACCCCGACACATATCAGGGTATCGGCCTATCCTACACCACTTTCTTCGACAACGCGCGCACAGGCTCTCCTATAAACCTCTACCTCTTTCAAGGCGCTCCAATCATCAAGTTGTCACCACGATTGTCATTGGACTATGAGTGGAACTTCGGTGCGTCATTCGGTTGGAAAAAGTATAATCCCGACCTCCCTCCGGTAAACATCATCGTGGGTTCAAAGGTCAACGCCTACATCAACCTCGGCTTCATGCTCAACTACCGCATGTCACGCCAATGGAGCCTTACGGCAGGAATCGACATGACCCACTACTCCAACGGCAACACCTCATGGCCCAATCCAGGTGTTAATTCACTCGGAGCGCGTGTGGGAATGACTTACACATTTGACGACAGGACAAAATCGTCGCTCGACACTCCATACCCCGCAGTCGACCCCGTTAAGCCTCACATAAGTTACGACCTTGTCGTCTATGGAGCGGCACGCAAGCGCATGATAATGCTGCACGATTCACCTGAACTGCTTCCCGGACGATTCGGAATAGCCGGAATAAACTTCTCGCCTATGTATAACTTCAACCGATTTTTCCGCGCCGGAATGTCGGTCGACATTCAATATGACGAAAGTTCCGACTTGGCCTCCTATTGGGTCGACGGAACCTACGGCGACGACATTAAATTCCATCGCCCGCCCTTCTTTCATCAGGTTTCGGCTGGACTTTCATTGCGTGGCGAGCTCGTAATGCCCATATTCTCAATCAATGCCGGTGTAGGCTACAACATCCTGGGCAACCCCGACACGCGCAACCTATATCAGGTGCTTGCGCTTAAGGTACACATGACCCGCAGCCTGTTTTTGCACATAGGCTACCAGCTCAACAAGTTTGAGAATCCCAACAACCTCATGATAGGCATAGGCTATCGTTTCAACGACCTCCGCTGAATCAGCGCGGTAGCGACGGCAGCAGCCCGACGCCGAAATATTATTGCTGTATTATAAGGTATATGTGAGCAGAAATTGCTATTTTTGTAAGTTAGAATAAAAATCACATACAAATATCATACAGTTATGAAGTTCAATGTTTCCAGTAAGACGCTCTACAGCTACGTTTCGGCTGTAAGTAAAGTCATCAATTCCAAGAATGCGCTGACGATTCTCAATAACTTCCTGTTTGAGCTTAGCGACAATACGCTCACCATTACAGCTTCCGACCTTGAGAATACGCTCGTGGCACATCTTGAAGTGATGGATGCCGAAGGCGAAGGCAAATTCTGTGTCGACGCTCGCCGTATGGTCGACTTGCTCAAGGAAATGCCCGACCAGGGAATATCATTTGACATCAACGACGACAACCTTGCGGTTGAAATCGTATATCCCAGCGGTAATTACAGCTTCATAGCAATAAACGGCAACGAGTACCCCTCCAATGAAAGCGTCGACGAGTCGACCGACATCATCGAATTCACCTGCCCCACCGAGCAGATAATCAAGGGTATCGACAACACATTATTTGCGGTAGGCAATGACGACCTGCGTCCTCAGATGATGGGTATTCTCTGGGACATCAAGCCCGATGCCATAACATTTGTCGCCACCGACACCCGCAAGCTTGTGAAGTATCGCAACGCAATGTCGGCTCCCGGCGTTGAAGGCTCTTGCATCCTGCCCATAAAGCCGGCAACTGTAATCAAGAACGTGTTTGCCAAGGAAGACGAGGTGAAGGTGACGCTTGAACCCAAGAGCGCTACATTTGAAAGCCCCTCCTACAAGTTCAACTGCCGTTTCATCAAAGGCTCATTCCCCGACTACAACCGTGTCATTCCGGTAAAAAATCCCTATGCCATCACCGTTGACCGTCAATCGTTCCTCAACGCCGTGCGACGCGTGGGCGTATTTGTCGACCAGGGCCACGGCCTCGTAAAATTCAAGATTGAAAAGGATCAGCTGACAATGAAGGCAACCGACAACAACTTCTGCACATCGGCTCGCGAGGTTGTTCCCTGCGACTTCACCGGCACTGAAATAATCATAGGCTTCAGCGCACCCTACCTCATCGAGATTTTCAACACCATTTCGACCACCGACATTCTCATCAAGCTCTCCGACCCCAGCCGTCCCGGAGTGTTCGTTCCTTCGGAGAACTCCGAAAACAGCGAGCTGCTGATGCTGCTGATGCCGATGACCGTATCCGATTTCTAAACCCAATATTCAGGTAAATCCCTCTCTCGCAAATTCATAATGGAACTTGCTCTAAAAAATCCGATAATTTTCTTTGACCTCGAAACAACCGGCACCAACATCCTGCGTGACCGCATCGTGGAGATTTCCTATATAAAGGTCATGCCTTCGGGCAATGAAACCGAACGCACCCTGCGCATAAATCCGGGAATGCCGATTCCCGCCGAGGCAACGGCAATACATCACATAACCGATGACGATGTGAAGAATGCCCCGCCGTTCAAGCAGGTGGCTCAGGAACTCGCCAACGTGTTTCTCGGATGTGACATAGCCGGATTCAACTCCAACCGCTTCGATGTGCCCATGCTTATGGAAGAGTTTCTGCGCGCAGGGGTCAACATCGACCTGTCACGAAGAAAATTTGTCGATGTGCAGACAATATTCCACAAGATGGAGCAACGCACATTGATTGCAGCCTATAAATTCTATTGCGGAAAGGACCTCACCGAAGCTCATTCGGCCAACGCCGACACACGCGCCACTTACGAGGTGCTGAAGGCGCAGCTCGACCACTACCCTTCGCTGAAAAACGACATCGCGTTCCTGTCCGACTTCTCGTCACAGAACAAAAATGTCGACCTCATGGGCCGCATCATATACAACGAAGCCGGCAAGGAGGTGTTTAACTTCGGAAAATACAAGGGCCAGCTTGTGGAGGATGTTTTCCGCCGCGACATAGGCTACTACTCATGGATGATGCAGGGTGAATTCCCCGCCAACACCAAACAAGTAATCACCAACATAAAACTTCGCATGAAGTAAACTCGAAAATGCTAAAAGGCAAACATATAATACTCGGAATATCGGGAGGAATAGCCGCCTACAAGTCGGCCTATCTCTTGCGGTTGCTCGTCAAGGCCGGTGCCGAAGTGCAGGTTGTCATGACCCCGGCTGCCAAGGAGTTCATAACACCCGTAACCATGTCGGCATTAAGCGGCAAACCGGTTGTCAGCGAATTTTTCACAGCCAACACCGGCGAATGGCACAGCCATGTCGACCTCGGACTGTGGGCCGATGCGATGATAATCGCCCCGGCAACAGCGTCAACCATCGCCAAGATGGCCAACGGCGTTGCCGACAATATGCTCATAACTACCTATCTGTCGGCCAAAGCACCCGTATTCATAGCCCCGGCGATGGACCTCGACATGTTTGCCCATCCGTCGACTACACGAAACCTCGAATTGCTGCGCTCCTATGGCAACCACATCATCGAGCCCGCCTCGGGCGAACTCGCAAGCCATCTTGTGGGCAAAGGCCGCATGGAGGAGCCTGAAGTGATAGCAAGTGTGCTCGACCGCTTCTTTGACCGAGGAATGTCACTTGCCGGAAAGCATATAATGATAACCGCCGGACCAACATACGAAAAAATCGATCCCGTGCGCTTCATCGGCAACTACAGCTCGGGCAAAATGGGTTACGCCATAGCCGAAGAGGCCGCCTCGCGTGGAGCCGATGTGACAATAGTAAGCGGCCCTGTGGCGTTAAAGGCGGTCAATCCGCGCATAAAGGTTGTCGATGTTGAGTCGGCACGCGAAATGCTTGAAGCCTGTGAACGCATATTCCCGTCATGCGACACAGCTATAATGTGTGCCGCTGTGGCCGATTACGCTCCGGCCCATCCCGCCGACCGAAAGATTAAGCGCGAGCACGACGACCTGCCGGTAATCGAGCTGGTAAAGAATTCCGACATAGCCGCCACTCTCGGTGCGATGAAAAAGCCCGGACAACGACTTGTGGGATTTGCGCTTGAAACCGACAACGAAATGTCAAACGCCCTCCATAAACTGAAGGCCAAGAACCTCGACATGATAGTGATGAACTCGTTGCGCGACAAAGGTGCAGGATTCCGCACCGACACCAACAAGGTCACCATCTATAAGCTTGACGGCGGCGAGCTGCACTTTGACATGAAGCCAAAGCGTGAAGTCGCATCCGACATAATCGATACACTGCTGTCGCTATGACGAAACGATTGTGGATTACCGCAACCCTTTTGTTCCCGTTATCACTATTGGCCAGGGAGCTGAACTGCACCGTCGAGATTGATCGCTCGCAAGTGCAGGGTGCGGGATTGTCGGTGTTCACATCACTTCAGAGCGCTATAGCCGATTATATGAACAACCGCGACTGGAGCGATGCACGGTTCTCGCCCAACGAGCGCATCGAGTGTCGGTTGTTTCTCACCATAAAGGAGTATGACGAACCCATGATGCGGGGCGACCTGCAGATACAGTCGTCGCGTCCGGTCTATAACAGCACCTACACCACAACGCTGCTTAACCACAAGGACACCCGCATTGAATTTGAGTATCGCGAAGGCGAGCCGCTTATATTCTCCGAAAATACCTTTGAGAGCAATCTCACCGCACTGCTGAATTTCTATGCCTACCTTATTTTAGGATTGGATTTCGACAGTTTTTCGCCCGAAGGCGGCGACCGGTTCTACGCAAAGGCCGACAACATAGTCTACATGGCCCAGTCGTCGGGACAAAGCGGATGGAGAATGCTTGAGGACAACCGCAACCGCAGCGCGATAATCAAGACATTCACCGACAAATCGGGAGCGCCGTTGCGTGACTTCATCTACACCTATCACCGCAAGGGGCTCGATGAGATGTCGATGAGCCCCGATAAAGGACGAGCCAACATAACGGCCGCCATCGACAACATGAAGAAGGTCTATGACACAGCACCCATGTCGATAGCCTTGCCAATGTTCAAGGACGCGAAGCTCGATGAGATTATAAACATATACTCCCGTTCGCCCGAGAGTGAACGCAAAAGAGTCCATCAATTGTTATCCTACATCTTTCCGGCCGAATCATCACGGATTGATGCGATGGTAAATGGTAAAAATCAATAAAATGCTCAAATCGTTACACATATCAAACTATGCGTTAATCGACACCGTCGACATAACGTTTGACAACGGATTCAACATCATTACCGGTGAAACAGGTGCCGGAAAGTCGATTATGCTCGGAGCCTTGTCGCTTATTCTCGGCGAACGCGCCGACATTAAGGCTGTGCGCGACTCGGGCAAGAAATCGATAATTGAAGCCACGTTCGAGATCGACGACTACCCCACCCTGAAGGAGTATTGCCTCGCCAACGACATCGAGTGGGACGACACTATGTGCATCCTTCGCCGTGAAGTGGCCCCCGCAGGCCGCTCGCGAGCATTCATCAACGACTCTCCCGTCACTCTCGACCTGCTCTCACATGTCGCCATGCAGCTTGTCGACATCCATTCGCAACATCAGAACCAGTTGCTCACCTCGCCTGAATTTCAGCTTCGCGTAATCGACAGCATGGCCGGCAACGACACGCTGTTGAGCGACTATCGCAAGCGTTATGCTGCTTTCCGCAGTGCAGTGAAGCGACTGCATGAAGCCAAGCGAAAAATTGAGCAGAACCGCAGCGACGAGGACTTCACGCGTTTCCAGCTCGAACAGCTCGATGCGATGAATCTTGTCGCCGACGAGCAGGAGCAGCTTGAGCACGAACGCGAGATTCTATCCAACATGACCGACATAAAGTCGACCATAAACGGCGCACTTGACGCACTGCTCAACGGAAACTCCAACGCCCTGTCGCTCTTAAGCGAAGCAGGCGACTACTGCGAAGCTCTCGGCCGCATACTTGAGAATGCCGATTCACTCGCCGAGCGCCTGCAGTCGGCACGCATCGAAATTCAGGACATAGCCGACACGCTAAGTGCATTTGACAGCGATCTAAACGCCGACCCGGCCGAGCTTGACGCAATCGAAGAACGGTTAAACGACATCTATGCACTGCAACACAAGCACCATGTGTCGACGGTAGGCCAACTTATAGAACTGCGTGAATCGTTCCGCGCAAGGCTTGACGAACTCGAAAACAGTTCGTTCACCATCGAAGAGCTTGAAAAGGAAGCTCGCCGCGCCAAGAGCCTCGCCAAAGAGCTTGCCGCACAACTGTCGAAACGACGCGCCGAGGAAGCCGCCCGTTTTGAGGCCGACCTGCGCGAACGTGCCATGCCGCTGGGCATGAAGAATCTGCAAATAAAGGTGGAACTTACCCCGACCGAACTGTCATCGACCGGAGCCGACAGCATCCGATTCCTATTCGCCTTCAACAAAAACCAGCCCTTGATGCCGGTTGGAGGCACTGCATCGGGCGGAGAAATTTCGCGACTCATGTTGTCAATCAAAGCGATAATAGCCGACAAGATGCAACTGCCGTCGATTATATTCGATGAAGTCGACACGGGTGTTTCAGGTGATGTCGCCAATCGCATGGGCGCAATGATGCAGTCGATAGCCGCCAACATCCAGGTCATGGCCATTACTCATCTGCCTCAGGTGGCAGCCAAAGGCAACGCCCACTTCAAGGTCTACAAGCAGGATGACGAACACTCTACCCACACCCGCATACGACGGTTGTCGACCGACGAACGCATCGACGAGCTCGCCGTAATGCTAAGCGGCTCGACAGTCGACAATGCCGCTCGGGCCAACGCCAAGTCACTATTGAATATTAAATAAACGAAAAATAACGCTCTAAACCACGGTATATA
The DNA here is from genome assembly GCF_004803695.1 of Muribaculum gordoncarteri. Classification (NCBI taxonomy): domain Bacteria; kingdom Pseudomonadati; phylum Bacteroidota; class Bacteroidia; order Bacteroidales; family Muribaculaceae; genus Muribaculum; species Muribaculum gordoncarteri. The sequence continues at coordinate 883,378 of NZ_CP039393.1, read as the reverse complement.
TGGAACGCAATGAATACATATTCGGCATACGCGCCGTCATGGAAGCCATCGAAGCAGGCAAGGACATCGACAAGGTCTATATCAAGAAGGATCTGCACGGCGACCTTATAAACGAGCTGAACGAACTGATACGCCTTCACGGCATCGTGACGCAGCGCGTCCCCGTAGAGCGCATCAACAAGATAACGCGCAAAAATCATCAGGGTGTGGTGGCCGTCCTGTCGGCAGTCACCTACCACAGCCTCGACAACATAGTTCCTCAACTCTATGAGGACGGTGTGCTACCCTTCATAGTCGTTCTCGACGGCATAACCGATGTGCGCAACTTCGGAGCCATCGCACGCACATGCGAATGTGCCGGAGTAGATGCCATCGTCATTCCCGAGCGTGGAAGCGTATCGGTTGGCGGTGATGCCGTAAAGACCTCGGCAGGGGCGCTGCTGCACATTCCGGTGTGTCGCGAGCGTAGCGCGGCTTCGGCTGTAAGATTCCTTAAGGATAACGGTTACACGGTAGTGGCTGCTTCGGAAAAGGCCGATATAAACTACACTATGGCCGACTATACCGTTCCCGTGGCAATAGTGATGGGAGCCGAGGATGTTGGCGTATCACCCGAGGTCATGAAGTTGTGCGACACATTTGTGTCAATACCCCAGTTCGGCCACATTGGATCGCTAAATGTTTCAGTAGCCGCCGGCGTCATCATCTACGAAGTAGTGCGCCAGCGCCTGCAATCCAACATGGAAGTAATCTGATTAATCGAGAAATATGTGATACAAAAAGAGCCGCATTGATTGATGCGGCTCTTTTTGTTATCGGCGTGCGTTGTGGATAACGTATTCTTTGACCTTTTGGAACAGGTCGGTGGCAAATACGAAGTGACTCAACGCCTCGTTGGTCGTTTCATATATAAGCTCCTTATTACCAACCCACTCACGGTAACCCTTGTTGATAAACACGATGTTCTCGCCTATTCCAAGCACCGAGTTCATATCATGGGTGTTGATTACGGTCGTTATCTGATATTCATGCGTTATGTCGCTCAACAATTCATCGATGAGGATAGATGTCTTCGGGTCAAGTCCCGAGTTAGGCTCATCGCAGAAAAGATATTTAGGATTAAGTGCGATTGCACGCGCAATAGCTACACGCTTCTGCATACCTCCCGAAATCTCGCTCGGATACTTGTCGTCGGCTCCCTTAAGGCCCACACGTTCAAGGCAGAATTGAGCACGCTCGCGACGCTCGGCATCGCTCATGCGGGTGTACATCATCAACGGGAACTCGACATTGCCAAGCACCGTTTCCGAGTCGAAAAGTGCCGAACCCTGAAACAACATTCCAATCTCGGTGCGCAACGACCGAACCTGTTCGCGATTCATTTGAAGCAGGTCACGGCCGTCATATAGAATCTCGCCCTTTTCGGGACGCACAAGACCCACAATCGACTTCATCAACACCGTCTTTCCCGAACCGCTCTGTCCGATTATCAGATTTGTCTTACCGGTTTCAAATGTCGCGCTCACGCCTTTGAGCACCTGAACTCCGTCAAACGACTTATAAATGTCCTTAACTTCAATCATTGCATCAACAGTTTAGTAAGTATGACATCAAAAAGGAGAATCAGAATCGAGCTTGCAACTACGGCATCGGTCGAAGCCTTACCCACATCGAGCGCACCGCCTTTAACGTAATAACCGTAATATGAAGCCACCGATGTGATGATCACCGAGAACACGAGAGCCTTTATTATAGTGTACCAAACATACCATTCGACAAACATTGTCTGTATTCCGTATATGTAACGCGACACCGGAATCATGTCGGTAAATGCGGCTATGAACCATCCGCCAAACAGTCCCGTGGCAATCGAGAACACTACCAGCACGGGGATGAAGAACATGAAGGCCAATATCTTGGGAAGTACCAGGAATTGAGCCGAATTTATACCCATTATCTCAAGAGCGTCGATCTGCTCGGTAACTCGCATGGTGCCTATCTCCGATGCTATGTTGGAGCCCACCTTTCCTGAAAGGATAAGACACAACACTGCTGAGCTGAACTCCAGCAACAGGATGTCACGCGTGGCAAGACCTGTCGAATAAGCCGGCATCATGGGCGATGTCATGTTGAGCTGCATCTGGATGCATATAACGGCTCCGATGAAAATTGATATTACTATCGTCAACGGAATCGAGTCAAGACCGAGCTTGCCTATCTCTTGCAACAACTTGCGTCCGAAAACCCTCCACTTCTGAGGAGGAGTGAATACACGGCACATAAAAATGCAGTACTGACCGAAAGTGGTCAACGACGATTCTATAATCATAGTTTATTGATTATCTATATTAGGATTGATGCTGCAAAGTTAAGGATTTTCTTGGCTTGTAAGGGATTTTTTATTTACTTTGTGTGTCTAAAATCTCATATACTGTAGCAAAAAATGCTTGTAATCGGTATTGCCGGCGGCACCGGGTCGGGTAAGACCACCGTCGTCAACAAAATAATAAAGAGTCTGCCGGCAGGCGAAGTCGCTGTCATTCCCCAGGATTCCTACTATAAGGACTCCGGGCACATTCCCATGGAGGAACGCAGCAAAATCAACTTTGACGAGCCGGCATCGATCGAATGGACACTGCTTGAAAAGCAGTTGCGCGAGCTTAAGGAGGGCAAATCCATCGAAATGCCAACCTACAGCTACCTCACCTGCACCCGTCAGAAAGAAACCGTGCATGTGGAGCCGCGTGACGTCATCATTGTCGAGGGCATACTTGTGCTCACCCAGCCGTCGCTGTGTCAGCTGATGGATGTAAAGGTATTTGTAGACGCCGATGCCGACGACCGACTTATAAGGGTAATCGCACGTGACTGCATAGAGCGCGGACGCACTCCGCAGATGGTAATCGACCGTTATCAGGCCGTGCTGAAGCCCATGCACGAGCGTTACATCGAGCCGTCAAAGCGCAAGGCCGACCTGATAGTGCCACAAGGTGGCAACAACACGGTGGCCATAAAACTGCTTACCGACTACATTGCAAGCCGATTGAAAAGGCTTCCCAAATGACAATTTCACGAAACAATATCAGCCAACCTCAATATATGTCTGACGAAAAGATAAACGAACCTGTAAATGACGCTCCCGCTATCGAAGTCGAGAACATGGATGACAACACCCGTGAAGTCACCGACCCCGATGCAGGAAAAACCTTGTTTGAAGGAAAAATGGTGCTGCGCACCGAAAATCTCGTAAAGAAATATCGTCAGCGCACGGTCGTAAACCACGTGTCAATCAATGTCACGCAGGGCGAGATTGTGGGACTTCTCGGGCCTAACGGTGCGGGCAAGACTACCACATTCTACATGACCGTAGGGCTTATAACCCCCAATGAAGGTGAAATATTCCTCAACGACCTCAACATAACCAAATATCCGGTTTACAAACGCGCCCAGAATGGCATTGGCTACCTCGCCCAGGAACCGTCGGTATTCCGCAAGCTAAGCGTAGAGAACAACATCCGCTCGGTGCTTGAGATGACCAACACATCCCGTGAGTATCAGCGTGACAAGCTTGAAAGCCTTATCGCGGAGTTCCGATTGCAGAAAGTGCGCAAAAACCTCGGCGACCAGCTGTCGGGAGGTGAACGCCGACGCACCGAGATCGCACGATGCCTTGCCATCAACCCCAAGTTCATAATGCTCGACGAACCGTTTGCCGGCGTCGACCCCATCGCGGTTGAGGATATCCAGTATATCGTCTATAAATTGAAGGAGAAAAACATCGGCATTCTAATCACCGACCACAACGCACCCGAAACACTGTCGATCACCGACCGTGCCTACCTGCTTTTTGAGGGTAAGATACTCTTTCAGGGTACATCGGAAGAGCTTGCCGAGAATCCCGTTGTGCGCGAGAAGTATCTCGGTCGCGGATTCAACTTCCGTCGCAAGAAATTCGATTAAGAGCCGGTTCGACAATAAATGTTAACGGCTCTAATCAATCGTCGCTTTTCGGCTCTTTCCGAAGACACGTGACGACAGATACCAGAGTGCGCCGATTGTTGCGGCAAGGCTTATGGCTGCTATCGCCATGTCGACGGCCGAACCGTCGGCTCCCACTGAATTGGCATCGACACTGCTCCGTCCCGTATTTACAAGCCATTGGTTTATAACGACAAGACTATTGTTTAGAGCATGAGCCATGGCAGGGAGCCATAACGAGCCGCTCCACCATGCAAGATAGCCTAAGAAGGCTCCTATCAACATGCGGGGAACAAAGCCGAAAAACTGAAGATGCACGGCACTGAATATGACGGCAGTGGCCCAAATGGCTATGTGCGCGTTACGCAGCTGCACGTGAAGCAGCTTTTGCAGCATCCCCCTGAAAAACAGCTCCTCGGCAATACCGGTCAAGCATCCCATTATAAGTATCGACAGGATCAGGTCGAGAACCGATGTACCGCTCATAAGCATCATCACCATGCCGTTGGCTGCCTGTTCGCTCGCGCGAAGCACCTGTTCGATACGGCTCATCGATTCAGGAAGGGTGAGCGATGCATTCCACTGCACGATAACGTTCATTGCCGGAATCGCCAGAACCACGACAGCCATAGTCCATATAACGGCTCTGCTGCATGGCCAACGGTCAACGCCCGTAAAGCGCAACGGATTGCGTGCGGCTATCAATGCAGTCATGGCGACTGGCATAATGAATATGAACAAGTCCTGCAACACGGTGGCCCAGCGTAACCTGACAACATCGTCGGCGCCTACCAATCCTATTATAACCGAGCCGAGAAGGGTGCAAAGCACCCACCAACAAATGAACAAAGCAAGACTCTTGCCTGCGCTTATGCGTAACTGTTGATCCATATAGATAAACATTAACTTTGATTACACTGCAAAGTTAATGAAAAATGACGACATCGTCACATCAATCTTCGCCCGACTGATTGTCACGCTGTAGCGACAGCGAGTAGCCGGCCACATAATCGTTGAACGCCTGCTTGTAGCTCTCGCTCACCGGGATATAGTGGTTGCCGAATACGATGCGGTTACGTTCAATAATGCTTATCTTCGATGTGTTCACAATGAATGAGCGGTGGACCCTCAGGAATTCGGTTGCCGGCAGATAACGCTCTATCGTCTTCATGCTCGTAAGTGTGAGTATGGCACTCTTTTCACCTTCGACATATATCTTTACATAGTCCTTCAACCCTTCGATAAACTGTATTTTGTCGATGGGTATCTGCACCTGCTTGTACTCGCTCTTCACAATGATGTAACGCTTGTTGTTGTCAAGCTCGTCGGCCCTACGGCGCAGTTCAACCCACTGCAGAGCCTTGTTGGCCGCTCCCACAAATTCCTCATAGCTTATGGGTTTCATGAGGTAGTCGAGAGCATTGACCTTGAACCCTTCGATGGCATACCGGTCATAGGCCGTAGTGAATATTATGCGACAGGTGGAAGGCACTATTCTCGCAAACTCCATCCCGTTGAGCTGTGGCATGTGTATGTCAAGGAACACGACATCAATATCCTCCTCAAGAATCGTCTTGACCGAATCCTGAGCCGAACTGAACTTACCGACAAGCTCCATGAAAGGAGTCTTCTCGATATATGACGCAACCAGTTCCTGAGCCAAAGGCTCATCATCTACTACGCAGCAACGTAATGTAAGCATATAGTCTTTGTTTTTATATTATAACGTTATTATCATGTCAACTATATATCGGTCGCCATCTATTTTTGTCGACATTTCGGCCTTGTTGCCGTAAATAAGGTCAAGACGACGCCGAAGATTGACATTTCCTATTCCCGAGGATGCTATGTCACGCTTCTCCGAATCGATGAAATTGTTGGCGATGTGACAATGTATCGATCCTTCGCGGCACACGATTGAAATGTCGATGCTGTCGCCCGACCGACCTGTATTGCCGTATTTGAAAGCATTCTCAACCGGCGAGATGAACAGCAGCGGAGCTATGTGACAGTCATTGCAGTCGCCGCTGTCGAGCGTGACATTGATAGGCATCTTATCGCCTATGCGCAGCTTCATGAGCTTGACATAGTTGTCAATGAATGTAAGCTCATCCTGGATGGGAACTGTAGGCGAATTTTCATAGAGCACGTAACGCAGCAGCTGACTCAGCTCGTGAACCGCCTGCTGAGCCTTGTCGGGGCTTATGGCTATGAGAGCATATATCGAGTTCAGCGTATTGAAAAGGAAGTGAGGGTTAAGCTGCTTCTTAAGGCTCTCAAGCTCTTCCTTGTGCTGCACCATCTCCATTTCCTGCCGCTGACGGTTAAGCTTCACCCAATAGTCGCTAAGCTTCATGGCGACGCTCAACGCCACGGTGAGAATCGCCATAACCACGTCACGCATCAGAAATGACACTCGCCTGAGCAAATCGGCGTGCGCATCAACATGACGGGGTACGCGGCGCGGCATTTCGCCCGAATGCATATCCATCAAGAAATAAGCGCATAGCAGCGTCACGATGATTATGACGACATTAAGTCCAGTAAGCCTCAACACCCATCGACGCCTTCCGAGGCAATAGTCTATTATGATGTAATAATTGATGTAGAACACCGCCACAAATAGCAGCGACTTGGCATACATTCCCCATGGGATACCGCTCCCGGCCGGGAAACTACGGCTCACAAGCACCTCGGGAAGAATGAAGATTATACCAAGACACAAGAAGTGGGTGACTACTTTCACCCACTTCTGCAGTGTCTGAGAAGGCTGTTTGTAACTATTTATTTCACTATTCATATCTAATAGCTTCTATCGGGTCGAGATTTGCAGCTTTCTTTGCCGGATACCATCCGAAGAACACTCCTGTAACGGTACATACGACAAACGAAAGGACCACTGAATAAACTTGGATTGAAACTGGCCAATGTGCTACGACATTCACGAGCCATGAAGCAAGTGCACCAACTATGACACCTATCACACCTCCCGTAACGCTGATAATCACAGCCTCGATAAGGAACTGGACAAGTATATCGATTCCACGTGCTCCAATAGACATGCGCAGACCTATTTCACGGGTACGCTCGGTAACTGACACATACATGATGTTCATGATTCCTATACCTCCCACAAGGAGCGAAATTCCCGCTATGCAGGCAAGCAACACCGTCATCATGTCGCTCGTGGAGTTCATCATTTCGCTCAACTCCTGTTGGGAACGTATCTCAAAGTCATCAATGGCACCATCCTTCAGTTTATGCTGGCGTCGTAGTATTTCAGTTATCTCATCGATTGCGTCATCGGTCATGTCTTCGTCAACAGCACTCGCATAAAGTCCCTGAATGTAGTCGATTGCAAGCACCCTCTTCATTATGGTAGTATAAGGCGCGAGCACTACATCATCCTGGTCCATACCCATGGAGTTGGTTCCTTTAGGTTCGAGAGTGCCTATGACGGTGAACGGTATCTTGTTGAATCGCACCACCCTGCCTATAGGATTCTCCCCGTTTGGAAACAGGTTGTCAATGACCGTCTTTCCCAGCAGGCACACCTTGGCGGCCGACTTTATATCCTGCTCGGTGAATATGGCTCCGTCGGCGACTTTTACCTTTCGTATATCGAGATAGTCGGGAGTGACTCCATATATTGTCGATGGATAGTTGTTGTTACCGTTGATAAACTGGCCGCCGCTGTTGACAGTAGGCGATATCGATGAAACGAAGGCAGCTTCGTCACGTATTGCTTCAAAGTCAACAACCTCAAGCGACTGAGTGTCATCGGCACTTTGACGCACACCGCCACGCTGCATGTTACCGGGATGAATCATTATCATGTTGGAACCCATCTCCGATATCTGCGCCTTTATGCTGTCCTTTGAACCTTGTCCGATTGCCAGCATGGTTATCACCGACGCAACACCGATGATGACGCCGAGCATCGTGAGAAAGCATCTCATCTTATTGTTATTGAGAGCCTTCAACGCTATTTTAAACAGATTGCCAAATTTCATATTCATCAGTCGTTTTCGGCAGGCAACGAGTCATAGACCTCCTTGGCCGATGCCGGATTTGGGTTAATAACATCCGATACGATTTTTCCGTCACGCAGCACTATGTTACGCGATGAGTAAGCGGCAAGATCGGGATTATGGGTCACGAATATGATCGTTCGTCCTCTCGAATGAAGCTGCTGAAACAGCACGAGAATGCTGTAGGATGTGCGGGTGTCAAGATTTCCGGTAGCCTCATCGGCAAGTATGATGACGGGGTCGTTGACAAGAGCACGTGCTATAGCAACACGTTGCTGCTGTCCTCCCGACATCTGATTGCTTTTATGGTACAACCGGTCATGCAGTCCCACTGCCTCAAGAGCCTTCGTGGCCATGTCACGGCGCTGTCGTGCCGACACTTTCGGGTTGTAGAGCAGAGGCAGTTCGACATTTTCAAGGGCCGTGGTCTTGGGAAGCAAATTATAGCTCTGGAACACGAATCCTATCTTGCGGTTTCGCGTCACAGCCCTTTCATTTTTGCTCATGGATTGCACCGACACTCCGTCGAGCTTGTATTCGCCGGTAGTGGGAGTGTCGAGGCATCCGAGCAGATTGAGAAGCGTCGATTTACCTGAACCCGATGTACCCATTATCGTTACAAATTCACCTTCGTGAATCGTGAACGACACACCTCGCAGGGCATGGACGGTTTCACCGCCCACGACGAAGTCACGGCGCAAATTCTCAATCCTTATTATCTCTCGATTTGTATTCATGATGATTTCCTGTTATTGGAATTATTCATGTCACTTTTTCCTTTGTCCCGGCGGTTGGGGAGCAAACGGACTGCGTTCGCCGTCGCCCATGCCCTGTGGCATTCCCATTTGCGGCATTCCCATGTCGTACTCAACGGCTACGACATCGTTTTCGCCTATACCCGAAATCACCTGGGTCACAGCACCGTTGCTCACTCCGGTTTTTATTGTCACGGGCACAAGAGCATTGTCACGCACCACCCACACCCGCTTCATGTCGGGCTCGGCAGCCATAAAGGGCTCTACATCGGCAGGAGCCGCGGGCAGATTCTTTGCATCGGGATAGTCATGAGGCAGGAATCGGAACGCCTTGTTTGGAATCGTCAGTATATCCTTTTCCTGAGTCACATATATCGTGAGATTAGCGGTAAGACCGGGAATCAGTTTATGTTCGGGATTGGGAGCGGCAACGATAACCTCGTAGGTAACCACATTGCTTTCAGTGGTGGGATTGAGTCGTACCTGCGTTACGGTTCCGTTAAACACCATCTCGGGATAAGCGTCGACAGTAAATGTCACGGCCTGACCGAGCTTCACCTGGCCTATGTCGGCCTCATCGACATTTCCCACAACCTGCATGTTGTCGAGGTCGGCGATTACATATAAGTTTGCAACGTTCATGTTGGACACAACTGTTTGTCCCACTTCGACCTCACGCGAAATCACAACACCATCGATAGGCGAGTATATTTCGGCATAGTTCAGGTTCTTTGCCGCTCTCACACGGTCGGCACGCGCCTTGTCGTAGGAAGTTTTCGACACTTCATAGTCCTTGGCCGAAGTCTGGAACTCATAATCGCTTATAAGCTGCTTGTCGTGAAGTTTCTTGTCACGCTCATAGTTAGTCTTATTGTATTCGTAGGTAAGACGGGCCGATTCCATGTTGGCGTCGGCACTCTTCAGGTCGCTCTCAAGCAAAGTCTTTTCAATCTCGGCCAAAAGCTGGCCCTTGGTCACCACTGAGTTGTAATCGACATATAACTTATCAATTATACCCGTTACCTGTGTACCCACATCGACTTGCGTCACCGACTCAACAGTTCCGGTAGCAGTCACCGACTCACTGATCTCCCCTACCTCAACCTTGGCCGTTTCAAGCGAAATCTTGGCTTCCTTTGAACATGCCGAAAGCATCAGGGCAATCGAAGCAGTGTAAATTAATTGCTGGATTCTCATAATTTATAATTATTTGTTTTGTTAAGGCATAGTTACCGATGATGTGCGATAGAACTCAATCATCTTATGTTCGAGTATAGCCATGTATTTGGCCTGAAGCAACGAGTGTCGCGCTTCGAGGAGGTTGTTGTGGGCAGTGAGCAACTCGATGGTGTTGACAAGACCGAGATTGAACTGCTCGTTGACAAGTTCGTTGCTGAGTTCAGCCGACTTTACCTGCTCCTCGCCTGCCGTGTAGCGTGACTGTGCGGCACGCAGGTCGATATAGCACGACTCAATCTGCTGAGCTATATCGTTGAGGCGCGACTCCGTGTCAAGCTGTGCATTAATGCGCTGCGCATTGGCGCGTGCCACAGCCATTTTGGTTCTCTTGCCGTCGAGTATCGGCAATGACAACGTGAGTCCTATCGATTCGCTGACACTCCGCTTAATCTGCTCTCCGAAGTTGTTGCCCGGAGCAAAATATCCGGTGCTTATTCCGGCATTCAACGATATTCGAGGCATGGCACCCGCCTTGGCAATCTTTATGTCATAGTCGGAACTCTCCTCCTCAAGCTTATTGGCCTTAAGTCTTGAATCGGTAGCCAACGCAAGCTGATAGCTCTCCTCAATCGGGGGAACTTCGGCAAGCACCTCCTGCGCCGTCCACTCAATGGCCTGGAGCGATATTTCAGTATCGATGCCCAGTTCGAGAAGTCGCTTCAGCTCCATGAGGCGTGTTTCGTAAGTGCCCTGTGCATTTACCAGTGAATAGCGATCCTGCTCGTATTGGGCCTGCAACTGCGCATAATCGACGCGTGACATTCGTCCGCTCTCCATCAGCTGACGGGCACGGTCGGCCTGAGCCTCGCTAAGCTTGACAGCCTCCTCGTATATCGCTATCGACTCCTTGGCGTAGAGAATGTTCATGTAGACCGACAGCATATCGGTTTCCAATGAACGGAACATGTCCTCGGTATTCAACGATGAAATTTGAGTCTGAAGTTTGTTGCGCTTGATGGTGTTTTCACGCTCGCCACCGTTCCACACAGTCCAGCCCGCATTCAACCCGTAGTTGCTGTTGTAGCTGTTTTTGTTGCCATACCCCCACGGGGTGTTGCTCAAGGTGTGGGATGTGGCAAAGTCAAGTGTAGGCTGCCATTGGGCCTTTGACTCTTCAAGAGTGTACTCGCTCAATTCACCGCTGATCCGCGACTGCTGCAACGAGATATTGTGCTGACGCGCATACTCGATACAATCATTGTAACTCCAATCACGAGCTTGTGCAACCGACAGTCCCGCAATAGTCACGACACATAGTAGGATTCTTTTATTCATTTGACGGCATTCATTTGATTTTACTAAAGCAAATTTAATATTGCCATTGATTTCATGCAAAATTATTAGATGTTACGGCCAATATCGTTACAATTTATCACTATTACCTCGACAAGTAACTAATTAGCGATGCGTGCTGTTAAGCAAAGTGAAAAATCATTTCATAATAATAATTCTAATCTTTCTTCGTCAGAATATTGTTATAAACGCGAAAATGCACTATTTTTGGTAAAGTTTTCACTACTAACATCCTGCATAATGCCTGAAAAAAAGAAGATTAAGATAGGATTGCTCCTTCAAATAGTTTTTGCCATTGCCCTCGGTATTGGTTGCGGATATATATTTCCCGAATGGCTTGGAAGAATATTCATGACTTTCAACGGACTGTTCAGCCAGTTCCTCGGATTTCTCGTTCCTCTCATCATTGTAGGATTTGTGACTCCGGCCATAGCCGATATTGGCCGAAAAGCAGGAAAAGTTCTGGTTGTGACCGCCGCCATAGCCTACGGTGCCACTATATTTGCTGGATTCCTCTCCTACTTCACAAGCGCAACCACATTCCCGCATCTGATAAATCCGAGACCAATCGACAGCGGCCTCAAAAACGCCGCCGACCTACTCCCCTATTTTACTGTAGAAATACCTCCGTTGATGGGCGTTATGACGGGATTGGTAATCTCATTCATGCTCGGAGTAGGCATTGCCTATCTTGAAGGAAATACCCTAAGAAAATGCGCCAATGAGTTCCGTGACATAGTGGCCAAGGTTATTAAGAGTATAATCATCCCCCTGCTGCCGCTCTACATTTTCGGCATATTTCTCAACATGACCGTATCGGGACAAGTGGGCGACATACTCGCGACATTCTTCATGGTGATACTCGTGATATTTGCAATGCACATCTTCATCCTTGTACTCCAATACTGCGTCGCGGCACTGGTAGTGCGACGCAATCCGTTCAAGTTGCTGGTTACCATGCTCCCGGCCTACTTCACCGCACTTGGCACCCAATCGTCAGCGGCTACAATACCCGTGACTCTGCGTCAGGCTATCAAGATGGGAGTAAGCGAGGACATAGCGGGTTTTGTAATACCGATTTGCGCCACAATACACATGTCGGGCAGCACACTTAAAATAGTGTCATGCGCCGTGGCTTTGATGATAATGAACGGCCTGCCCTATGATTTTCCCATGTTTGTCGGATTTATATGTATGCTCGGTGTCACGATAATCGCCGCCCCCGGCATACCCGGAGGCTCTATAATGGCATCGCTCGGCCTGCTCGCGTCCATGCTTGGATTTACCGAAAAGGATCAAGCGCTCATGATAGCGTTATATATAGCAATGGACAGCTTCGGCACGGCATGTAACGTGACCGGCGACGGATTCATCGCATTGATTGTCGACAAGCTGTTTGGCAAGCGCAATCGTCACGAAGCGTCAGATGACGCCGCTATCCTCGGAAAGTGATGATTTTATTGTATCCGTAGTTGGACAAGGTGTAGACCACGTTGCCTATAAGCGTTGCAAGGCCATAGCCTGAAAGGGTGAACGCGGCAATCTTAAGTTCAAAGTATTCAAGGCGGGTTTCATAGCTCAGCAGCCAAACGGTAAGCAGCTGCAATCCGTAGCATATAAGGAACCCTATAAGGAATATCATAGCCTCGCGGTAGTAGTTGCCCGACGACTTAAACACCCAATTCTTATTCCACAGGAAAGAGTTGACAACGCCGCAAACATAGCCGATGGCGTTGGACACAAGCGGATTGACACCAAACAAAGCTTTGCACACGTATATCACGCAAAGCGTGACAAGCGTATTGAGCACGCCTACACAGGCATACTTGATGAACTGCATCAGTGATTTGTTGGGGAGCTTCAATCCGTTAGCCATAATCAATTACACTTTATTTCCGGTATTTTCATCGATATCAACCAGCACAGGCAACGACCAGCTGTACCTTACGGCAAGCAATCTCATGGCAATTACCGTCACCGCACAGGCAATGCCTTGAGCAGGCATCGACAAGCCGCAATAATAGGCCACCCAATATACAAGTCCTCCTGCAAGACACGCGGTGGCATATATATCCTTTTGAAACAACAGCGGTTCATTGTTGACAAGTATGTCACGCAACACACCGCCCAAAGCGCCCGTTGTAATACCCATGATCACGGCCACCCAGAAAGGATAGTCAACGGCGAGAGTCTTCTGGATTCCTATGACTACAAACAAGGCAAGACCAATGGTGTCAAACAGGAACAGGACACGCGTCTTCACAAGAATCCGGCGAAACACAATAACTACGATAAGCGACAATCCCGTCACGGCGATATACCACCATGTCTGCATCCAGAATACGGGAATGTTGAGAAGCAGGTCTCGCACCGTACCGCCGCCTATCGCGGTGACAAGTCCCACGACATAAGCGCCAAACCAGTCAAAATGCTTGGCTGCAGCCATGCGTATTCCGCTTATTGCGAAAGCGACAGTGCCTACGACCTCTATTATAAAAAGGAATGTCTGTTCTACATCCATTCGCGTCAGATTTCGTTGTTTGTTTTCTCCTTATTTTCCCGGCGATAGTATCGGCACACACCGGTCAATCCGCAATTAAGGCAATCGGGACGGCGAGCCTTGCACACATAACGCCCGTGAAGTATCAGCCAGTGATGGGCAAGCGGAATTATATCCTCGGGAATATATTTGCACAACTGTTTCTCGGTTTGCAGCGGATTCTTGCTGTTGGTCGTAAGACCTATGCGCTCGCTCACGCGGAACACATGGGTGTCAACGGCCATCGCCGCCTTTCCCCACACTACGGCCAGCATGACATTGGCGGTCTTGCGCCCTACCCCGGGAAGTTTTATGAGGTCATCCATGTCGGATGGCATCTCGCCGCCAAACTCCTCGACGAGCATCCTTGCAGCTCCGAGCAGATTGCGGGCCTTATTGTTGGGATAGGACACCGACTTTATGTACTCATATATGTCATCCTGTGTAGCGGCAGCCATCGCCTCGGGCGTCGGGAAAGCCTCAAACAGCGGAGGAGTAATCATGTTGACCCTCTTGTCGGTACATTGAGCCGACAATATGACAGCCACAAGAAGCTGAAACGGATTCTCGTATCGGAGCTCCGTTTCGGCCACCGGCATAGCGGTCTTGAACCACTCTATCACCTGCCTGTAGCGTTCTTTGACGGTCATAGCCATAGGGTAACGCTGTTAATGGGCACTTGTGAACTCCTCAAGGAAGCGAGTGTCGTTTTCCGAGAACATTCTCAAGTCCTTGACCTGATATTTGAGGTTGGTGATTCGCTCGATACCCATACCCAATGCAAAACCGGTGTACTCCTTGGAGTCTATGCCGCAAGCGTCAAGGACATTGGGATCGACCATACCGCAACCGAGAATCTCAACCCATCCGGTGTGCTTGCAGAATGAGCATCCCTTACCGCCGCAAAGGTTACATGATATATCCATCTCGGCTGAAGGCTCGGTGAACGGGAAGTAACTCGGGCGAAGGCGTATCTTGGTTTCGGGGCCAAACATCTCCTGTGCGAAGTAGAGCAGTGTCTGTTTAAGGTCGACAAACGACACGTTCTTGTCGACATACAACGCCTCAACCTGATGGAAGAAGCAGTGGGCACGTGCCGATATGGCCTCGTTACGGTAAACTCGTCCGGGGCAGATTATACGGATAGGCGGCTGAGCCTTTTCCATAACTCTTGACTGCACGCTTGAAGTGTGAGTGCGGAGCAGCACATCGGGATTACGCTGGATGAAGAACGTGTCCTGCATGTCACGTGCCGGATGGTCGGCCGCAAAGTTAAGCGAAGAGAACACATGCCAGTCATCCTCTATCTCGGGGCCTTCGGCGATTGAGAATCCAAGGCGTGAAAATATCGACACGATTTCGTTGCGCACAAGCGACAACGGGTGACGAGTACCAAGCTTTATAGGTGACGCAGTGCGACTAAGGTCAAGATCCAGATCAACATTGTCGGCATTGCCCATCGACTCACGAAGTTCGTTTATGCGGTTGGTGGCAAAGTCCTTAAGCTGATTCAACGGAGCACCTATGACGCGCTTCTGATCACCGGGCAGATTACGGAACTCATTGAACAGAACCGATATCTCGCCTTTCTTGCTAAGATATTTGATGCGAAGTGCTTCTACCTCACCGGCATTGGCAGCGGTAAGCTGCTCGATTTCGGCCTTGAGAGAATTTATTTTTTCTAACATAGCTGTGTCAATTACTTTATTGCGACAAAATTACAAAATTTTTCTGTAACTTTGGAAATAAAATCCAATCGCCGAGTAATAATATCAAACAACCGCACCTGATGCAGTCATGGATTTTGTCGATAAAGTAAAAGCGAATATCGAGCGTAACGGTATGCTCGACCCTGAGCAGCATGTAATTGTGGCATTGAGCGGCGGGGCCGATTCCGTGGCATTGCTCGCCGTGCTGACCGCACTGGGTTACCGGTGCACAGCAGCCCACTGCGACTTTCACCTGCGCGGCGAGGAGTCGGAACGTGACCGACGACACGCCGCGATGACGGCAGCCCGATTCAATGCCGAATATGAAGAGATACACTTCGATGTCGAGTCATACAAAAAAGCCCACGGAGTGTCAACCGAAATGGCATGCCGTGACCTGCGTTACGACTGGTTTCGGGAACTTTCAGCAAAATACGGTGACATTCCGGTAGCCGTAGCCCATCATCGCGATGACAACATCGAAACATTCTTTCTGAACGTTCTGCGAGGAAGCGGAATCACCGGAGTTGCCGGTATGAAAGCAGTCAACGGATGCATTATCCGTCCGCTGCTCGACACGTCACGCCGTGAAATCATCGAATATCTGTCACGTAACGGCATCGAGTATGTAACCGACAGCACCAACCTCATCAACGATGTAAAGCGCAACCGGCTGCGTAACGTTGTGCTCCCACAGCTATATGAGCTGTTTCCCGATGCCGAAAACACGATTACGACGACAATCGACAACCTGCATGACAACCTTCAGCTGTTCAATGAAGGCGTAAATGCGCTTAAGGCACCCTACCGGTCGGCCGACAACAGCATCGACATAGCCCGAATGGCCAAAGAGTGCCAAAATTCCGTTCAATTGCTGTATGAATCGATAAAACGATATGGCTTCAATCACGCCCAGGCAGCCGACATGATTGCATCGGCCGACTCATCGGGAAAGGAGTTCTTCTCAGCCGACCATAAAGCGCTCATCGACCGTGGGACACTCATAGTGTCACCACATACGACAATCCATGATCAAGAGATTGAAATAGACCTGA
The DNA here is from genome assembly GCF_004803695.1 of Muribaculum gordoncarteri. Classification (NCBI taxonomy): domain Bacteria; kingdom Pseudomonadati; phylum Bacteroidota; class Bacteroidia; order Bacteroidales; family Muribaculaceae; genus Muribaculum; species Muribaculum gordoncarteri. The sequence goes on along the minus strand of NZ_CP039393.1, from coordinate 866,779 downwards.
ACGACAAGTCGTCACTTCCCCGGGGATTGACCTGCGAATCAGTCAATGCCGACGACATAAAGTTTACACGTGACGCCAACACGATGTATCTCGATTCATCGGCACTGGAAGGCGACCCCAAATTCGTAATACGACACTGGCGCGAAGGCGACAGGATGTCACCCTTCGGCATGAAAGGCAGCCGACTTGTGAGCGACATATTTTCCGACGCCAAAATGTCGTTGTACGACAAGCAACTCACATGGCTGCTCACCCGCAACGGTGTAATACTGTGGGTAATGGGTATGCGTGCATCACGGCATTTCCCCGTCACATCAACGACTCGCAAAGCGATAAAGCTTACAATCGATTCAACTTTTAAACAACAATAGACCATGATTGAAGAGATGTTGCGATTCAATCGCAGATTTGTAGAAACAAAGGAGTATGAGAAGTACAAGACTTCAAAATACCCCGACAAGAAAATCGCAATCGTCACCTGCATGGACACCCGGCTCGTAGAACTTCTGCCGGCAGCCCTCGGAATTAAAAACGGTGATGTGAAGATGATCAAGAACGCAGGAGGCACAATCACGAATCCTTTTGACTCGACAGTACGCAGCCTGTTGGTTGCCATCTATGAGCTTGGCGTGACCGAAGTGATGATAATAGGACACACCGGATGCGGAGTACAGGGAATGGATGCCAACGAAATGCTCAACCTGATGCGCAGCCGAGGCATATCGGACGAACACATAAACCTGATGATGCACTGCGGCATCGACCTGAAGAGCTGGCTGCATGGATTTGAAGACACTCATGCGGCTGTAGAGGAAACGGTCGACCTCGTGCGCAACCACCCGCTCATACCAACCGATGTAACGGTCAAAGGCTACATAATGGATTCGCTGACGGGAGAACTTTCAGCACTATGACAAAAAAAGACAAGGGTGCACGTTACATGCACCCTTGTCTTTTTTATTGTCCTAATATTTTATCATGTCACGACAATTGTCGCTTGGGCTTGCCCGACGGCACGGCAAAGTATTGGTTATATACAATACCGGCGACAATCAGGAACAGGCCGATATAGGTCGTCAACATTATGGGCTCTCCAAGAATCACCGCGATGAAGAAGAGTGACATAAACGGAGATAAGTAGCACATTTGATTAATCAATGCCGGATTGCTCGTAATGCGTATGGCCATTCCGAAGCAGATGAACGGTATGCCTATCTCAAACCCGCCGATATACATTCCGGCCAGGATTCCCGACCAAGAGCTTATATCCACCGGCATGAAGCATGCGGCGATGCACATGTAGACTGTTCCGAACAGAAAACTCAGGAAAAGGCTGACACACTCGTCGACGCTGTCCTTCAACCGGTTGTTGAACATCCAGTAGGTAGCCCAAAGCAATGCACTGAAGGCTGCTAAGCCAAGACCCACAGGCGACAGATCGCCGGTTATTCCTTTGCCGCCAAGCGAGATGAAAGCCACTCCGCCAAGCGACATAACCATGCCTATGTACTTCCGTCCCGGAATGGGCTGCTTGTCAAATATGGCAAGAAGCACAAGCAGCACTATGGGCCACATATAATTAATGGGCTGAGCCACCTGAGCCGGCAGGAACGAATAGGACTTGAAAAGCACAAGATAGTAGCACACCGGATTCAGCAATCCGAGGAGTGCGAATGTGCCCCACAATTTCGGTGACACCTTGCGCAACTGTCCCCATTTCCGCTCAACCGTCATCCACACGGTGAAAATCATGAATGCGGTTATGCACGCCACCAATAGCATTTCAAAATAGGTGAGCTGACTCAGAGCTATCTTGAATGCCGTAGCCACAGTCGACCAACTCAACACCGCTACCGATGCGAGTACTATTGACTTAGTATTGGAATTCATCGCAAAGCTTCAACTTCCTCGGTGGTCAACGGAATCTTCTTGCCAAGACGACGGGCTCCGTCTTCGGTTATCAAATAATCCTCCTCATTTCTGATGCCGGTGAAGTCCTTGTAGGTTTCAAGTTTGTCGTAATTGATGAACTCCTCAAAACGCTTCTCAGCCTTCCAGTAGTCAATCAGTTCGGGAATGAAGTAGACACCCGGTTCGATGGTGAGCACAAAGCCCGGTTCAAGAGGACGGGCGAGGCGCAACGACTTGCGGCCAAACTGGGTGCTCTTGGGCTGACCGTCGTAGCCTACCCACACTTCACCGAGATTCTCCATGTCATGCACATCAAGTCCCATCATGTGACCAAGACCGCAAGGGAAGAACATCGCGTGAGCTCCTGCGGCTACAGCCTCGGCAGGATCACCCTTCATGATTCCGAGATCCTTCAGTCCCTGACAGATTACACGTGCCGACAGTTCATATACATCCTTGAACGGCACTCCGGGCTTAAGCGCATCGACGGCTGCCAAATGCGAAGCCACCTGTATGTCGTAAATCTCTTTCTGACGATTAGTGAAGTACTTGTCGGCACATATAGTCGACGACATGTCGCCGGCATATCCCATCTCGGTTTCCGCACCGGCGTCTACAAGCAGCATGTCGCCGGGCTTTACGATATTACCGTGATAGTGGTTGTGCAGGGTTTGCCCGCACACGGTTGCTATAGTCGGGAACGACAATCCGCAGCCGTTGGCCTTAGCCACAGCCTCAAGGGCAGCCACCACTTCATACTCTCTCATTCCGGGACGCAACACGCGGGTTGCCTCGATGTGCATATCGGCCGTAACGTTACATGCACGCTCTATCTCCGCAATCTCCTCGGGGGTCTTGTGGTTGCGCATGTCGACAATAGCACGTATCATGGGAATCGAAGGCTGCTCGGCACCGGGCTTTATATCGAGGAATTCCCACAACTTAAGCTTGTGTTCGGGGCGATAAGTGGGAAGATAATGTATAGTTCGTCCGCTCTTGACAGCTTTGTCGAGATAATCACGCAGATTGCGCGAAGGCAGAGTTTCGCCTACGCCTATGCGCAGAGCCTTCTCGTGAATCGTGGGTTGAGTACCCATCCACACGATGTGGTCGATGGTAAGCTCGTCGCCGAATATGATTTCACGGTCTTCATCTATATCTATGATTGCATTAAGACCGGCATACGGGAGGCCGAAATAGTACAAGAATGAAGAATCCTGGCGATAAGGATAGGTGTTATCCTCATAGTTTGCGCCACAATCATCATTACCTAAGAACAATAGCAGTCCGCTGCCGACTCTCTTTTTAAGTTCGGCACGACGGTTTACATAAGTTTCCTTTGAGAACATAGCCATTAAATTTAATCTTGTCAAAATTAATATTTTCTTGTGAAATATACATTAAAATAATTTGAATATTTACATCAACCTCCGCAATAGCCGCATTTAGAGCCGGTACGACAATAAATGTTAACGGCTCTTATTCATCATTCACAATTCATTTTCATCAATGCAAAAATTATTTGCTTATAAAAGTGGGATGTAGTAAATTTGCAATCAGAATAATTCACATCACCATTACGATGAACAGCAACAGCCTTGTATCAATCTCCGACATCAGTAAGGACGAGATTTTAAGCTTGCTTGGACAGGCACAGTACTTCGAGGAACATCCCAATCACAAGATTCTTGAGGGCCGTGTTGTAGCGACGCTATTCTTTGAACCGTCAACCCGCACCCGACTTAGTTTTGAAACGGCTGTAAACCGCCTTGGAGGCCGCGTAATCGGCTTCTCCGACGCCAACACCACAAGCTCCTCCAAGGGAGAAACCCTTAAGGACACAATCAAGATGGTCAGCAACTATGTCGACTTGATTATAATGCGTCACTACCTTGAAGGAGCCGCACGTTACGCCACCGAGGTAACCGACACACCTATAATAAATGCAGGTGACGGAGCCAATCAGCACCCATCGCAGACAATGCTCGACCTCTACTCGATATACAAGACACAAGGCACGCTTGAAAATCTGACAATCACCATGGTGGGTGACCTTAAGTATGGCCGCACGGTACATTCACTGCTCATGGCCATGCAATACTTCAACCCCACATTCAACTTCATTGCCTGCAACGAGTTGCGCATGCCTCGCGAATATACCAAATTCTGCGACGAGCACGGAATAAAATACAATGAGTACACCGACTTCTCACCCGAAGTGATCAACAGCAGCGACATCCTCTACATGACCCGCGTGCAGCGTGAACGCTTCACCGACATAATGGAATACGAGAAAGTCAAGAATCTCTACAACCTGAATGCCGCAATGCTCGAGAACTCCCGCGACAATCTCAGAGTGCTGCATCCGCTGCCCCGCGTCAACGAAATCGACCAGGATGTCGACGACAGCCCGAAAGCCTACTATTTCCAACAGGCACAAAACGGGCTCTACGCCCGTCAGGCCATTATATGCCGTGCATTAGGTATTGACATTTTAAAGGAGAAGAATCATGACAACATGTAAGAAAGAACTTGCCGTAGCCGCATTGCGCAACGGCACCGTCATCGACCGAATCCCGTCATCGGCCTTGTTCCAGGCCGTAAAGATACTCGGAATCGAGAAGCTCGACAAGCACGTGACCATCGGCAACAACCTCGACAGCAAGAAGCTCGGCACAAAGGGTATCATAAAGGTGGCCGACACCATATTCCCCGAAGATGTACTTAACCGCATAGCGCTCATCGCTCCCACGGCCAAGATAAACATCATCCGCGACTTTGAAGTCGTCGAGAAATATCACGTGACATTGCCTCAAACCATAATCGGAATCGTGAAGTGTGACAATCCCAAGTGCATCACCAACAACGAGCCGATGAAGACAAAATTTGAGCTTATCGACCCCGAGAATCGCGTGATACGCTGTCACTACTGCGGCCACACGGTAAGTGCAAAGGATGCCCAAATAAAATAAACAACTCCCATCCCACTATGAAACAAAGCTGGAAACCGGGAACAATGATATATCCCCTCCCCGCAGTGCTTGTTAGCTGCGGAAACACTCCCGAACGCTACAATATGGCGACAGTGGCATGGACAGGAACAATCTGCACCGACCCGGCTATGTGTTACATTTCGCTGCGTCCGTCGCGCCACAGCTACGACATAATCAGCGAGGAGATGGAGTTTACAATCAACCTCACCACCCTCGACATGGCACGTGCCACCGATTGGGCCGGCGTAAAGTCGGGTCGCGACTACGACAAGTGGAAGGAAACAGGACTGACACCGGTGAAAGGCGTAAAGGTAGGATGTCCATACATCGAGCAGTCGCCGCTGAGCATCGAGTGCAAGGTCAAGGAGATAATACACCTCGGCAGCCATGACATGTTCATAGCCGAAGTGCTGAACGTATTGGCCGACGAAAGCCTCATCAATCCCGAAAGCGGAGCATTCGAGCTGTCACGCGCCGGACTGATGGCCTACAGCCACGGAGGCTACTACGAACTCGGAAAGTGCATAGGACATTTCGGATGGTCGGTCAAGAAAAAGAAGTAACTGGATTAAATATACACAATAAACAATTAGACTGAATGGAAAGAGACACTCGTATTTTCGACATCATTGAGCGTGAACATCAGCGTCAGAAACATGGCATTGAACTTATCGCATCCGAAAACTTCGTGAGCGACCAGGTAATGCAAGCAATGGGCTCATGCCTCACCAACAAATATGCCGAAGGGTATCCCGGACACCGTTACTACGGCGGTTGCCAGGTTGTAGATGAAGCCGAACAGCTTGCCATCGACCGAGTTAAGGAAATTTTCGGCGCCGCTTACGCCAACGTACAGCCTCACTCGGGAGCACAAGCCAACATGGCCGTATTCATGGCCTGCCTGAAACCCGGCGACAAGTTCCTGGGACTCAATCTTTCCCACGGCGGACACCTGTCACACGGAAGCCCTGTCAACTTCTCGGGATTGATGTTTGAAGCCTTGGAGTACAACGTAAAGGAGGATACAGGTCTTGTCGACTATGACCAGATGGAGGAAGTGGCCCGTCGTGAGCGTCCGAAGCTCATAATAGGCGGTGCAAGCGCCTACTCTCGCGAATGGGATTACGCACGCATGCGTCGTCTTGCCGATGAAATCGGTGCGATACTGATGATCGACATGGCTCATCCCGCCGGACTCATCGCAGCCGGACTGCTCGACAACCCGGTAAAATATGCCCACATCGTCACCTCAACCACCCACAAGACACTTCGCGGCCCGCGCGGCGGTATCATACTGCTCGGAGAGGACTTCGACAATCCCTGGGGCAAGACCAACAACAAGGGCGAGGTGCGCAAGATGTCGGCACTGCTCGACTCAGCCGTATTCCCCGGCGTACAGGGCGGCCCGCTGGAACACGTAATCGCAGCAAAAGCCGTGGCATTCGCCGAAGCTCTTCAACCCGCTTACAAGGATTACCAGACCCAGGTCAAGAAGAATGCAACCGTAATGGCTCAGGCACTTGTCGACAAGGGCTACAAAATCATATCGGGAGGAACCGACAACCACTGCATGCTCGTCGACCTCCGCACCAAGTTCCCCAACCTCACCGGAAAAGTTGCCGAGAAGGTGCTTGTTGAAGCCGACATCACAGCCAACAAGAACATGGTGCCCTTCGACTCACGCAGCCCGTTCCAGACATCGGGTATACGCCTCGGTACTCCGGCCATCACAACCCGTGGTGCCAAAGAGGAACTTATGGGCGAAATCGTAGAAATGATCGACACCGTTCTCTCCAACCATGACGACCCGAAAGTAATAGCCGCAGTACGCGAAAAGGTAAACACCACAATGGAGTCCTACCCCATGTTTGCCTACTAAATCGACGACAATAAATCAACTCATATTGACGGTCGGAGCAACTGCTCCGGCCGTCGTTGTTTTTAGAGCCGGTTCGACAATAAATATTAACGGCAGGGTCGCATAGTGCGGAGCGATTTTTGGTCTGCGAGGAAGGAGTGTACTGGATGTACACGACTGACAAACAGACGGAAAAGCGCCCGCAATATGCGAGGCGATGGTAATTTCGGTTCAACCAAAAGGGGAAAAGGTCTGATTTGTGTTATATCTCAGTAACATTAATCATTGACTCCATGAAAATAAAGTTTAAGCATTGCCAGCGGAAGCGCATCCGTAAGTTTTTGTCAGGCTTCCTTGGAAAGGAACGGACAGACCTCTATAAGATATTCACAGCTATTGTATATCTGGTTTACACCGGATGTCAGTGGAAGATGCTGCCCCAATATTTGATGGGACGAAAGTTACCTTCGCCTCGGCCACTCGTTGGCGCTTTTCTTCATCTCTTTCGGTCACGATGGAGCCCCATCGCTCCCTCAAGAGCTAAAGAAAATCACTCAACAATTGACCGCCCTGCCGTTAACATTTATTGTCGTACCGGCTCTTATATTCAAAAAATACATATTATGTTTTGCAATTTAGCATCACGCTTGTTATATTTCCCATCTTTTACAGTCCAAAAACGAGCAAACCCTTTTGTACATTGGCGTGAAGCCATGTGCAAAAGGGTCTATATATGTAGCACTGGAATGGGGTTATCTATATTTAACCTTTTTTAATATTAGCAATAATCTGTTTGATTTTCTGACGAGTAACAATCTCGGTGTCGAGTCTGAAGCCGGCTTTGGCATGTAGGTCATCGGTAAGATCATCCCGTGTGAAGTTAGGCTTGTAGCCTTCTCCCTTGACTATGTTCATAGTCATTGACCGTAGTTTCTCAATTATAGCGGAGGATGTGTATTTATAGTTCAGTTCCTTTTCCATTATTCTGAAGAGCAGTAGTGTGATAAAGCAGACAATGAAGTGGGCCCTTATGTGTTCCGCCGTCCAGACGAAGACGGGTCGACCCTTGAAGTCAGTCTTGATGACCCTGAAGGCATCCTCCGACTCCCAGCGGTTATGGTTCAGTTCGATGATTTTCGTCACATTGTCAGACAGATCCGTACATATCGCATAGAAGCCGTCATATTTTTCTTCTTCTGATATGGCGTCAAGATTCAGGGAGACGGTTCTGAATACCGCAACCTCGCCGTCTTCTGTGGCGTAGGTCTCGGAAAGGAACCTGTCAGGGCTCTTATAAGATTTGGTCAATGTCCTGTTTCCACGTGCATTGCTGTCAGCCTTGTCAATCTCGCGTTGACGCAGGAATCGGAGGTAGTCGCGGTATTTGTATGAAAATGTCACAATCAATCTTTGAGAGAACTTTGTCTTTTCATTGACAATCCAACGCTCGCGATAAAAAGTGCGGTCTCCGTAATAACGGGCAGTATCGGCATCAGTCAGGTCAAACTCCAGTTCATCCTCGTCTGCATCCCGGTACCGCTTGTCTTTTTGTACCGTGTCGGACTTTACAAGTTTCCATCCTGTCGGTTCCAGACACCAGTCCCTGAGATTATCCTCCAGTTTCTTTATTGACTGCACCGTTATGAATGATCTTTCTGCTGTGGAGTTATATGACCGGTTGCCTTCAGAAGAGAGACCTCCGTCTGTACAGACTACAATCTTGCTGACCCCCATCTTCTCAACTATAATCTTTTCAGTTGGAATCAAGGTAGTCTGTTCGTTGGCATTGCCGGGATTGATGCACATCGCAACCGGCATGCCGGAGTTGTCGATGAACATACCCATCTGTACGATGGGGTTCGGTCGATGTTCCTTGGAGACTCCGTACTTGCGTATACGTTCATGAACGTTCCCTTTTTTGTCTGTCACATAGTCCGGATCGGCAGATTCTCTCTCGAAAAAATAGTTGGTGCAGTCATAGTACATGACGGTCGTATCCCGTTCGACAACCTTTGACGAATTAAGGAAAAGTCTCTTCTGGATGTATTCACCGTGTCTGTCCAGGATATCCAGACTCCTGTAGATATGCTGTTTTTCTATATCAAAAGGCTCGATATAGCTTCCGCTCCTGCGATAATTACCTAGTTTTGAAGCCGGTCTCAAAAGCCGTTCGTAGACCATCAGCTCCAGAACTTTGTTGAAATCGAAGTCGAACTTATGTTTACGTGAGATTGCCTCGCATATCCTGTCCATCCCGACCTTATGGTACAGCCGTTTAAGAAACAGATATCCGCTCTCGCAACTCTGAGCCTCGCCTTTTTCAATAAGCTTTGTGGGCGACAGACGTGATATTATCACCTGCCGGCCCTCCTTCTCCTGTGCCGTAAGCCTGGCGATATATCCCCTGGCCCATTCAACAGGATCTCTGTCTCCGCATCTCTGACGAACTTCCTCAAGCGTTCCAAGGCGCTCATGGATTCTTGAGGTACTTTTGCCGTTCTTGTCCCTGTATGCCTTCTGTACATAAAGGATGGAAGTCTTTTTTGTCTTGGTTATTTTCAGCTTCATATTATGCCGCCCTGCCGTTGATTGCTACACGGTGCTACAAAGATAGTAATAAAATTTGACACGTGCAAGCGTGCCAGCAAAAAAGATTCATGAAAATGCAACTGTCAAACTACCGTGTTATATCTCAGTAACATTAATCATTGACTCCATGAAAATAAAGTTTAAGCATTGCCAGCGGAAGCGCATCCGTAAGTTTTTGTCAGGCTTCCTTGGAAAGGAACGGACAGACCTCTATAAGATATTCACAGCTATTGTATATCTGGTTTACACCGGATGTCAGTGGAAGATGCTGCCCCAATATTTGATGGGACGAAAGTTACCTTCGCCTCGGCCACTCGTTGGCGCTTTTCTTCATCTCTTTCGGTCACGATGGAGCCCCATCGCTCCCTCAAGAGCTAAAGAAAATCACTCAACAATTGACCGCCCTGCCGTTAACATTTATTGTCGTACCGGCTCTTATATTCAAAAAATACATATTATGTTTTGCAATTTAGCATCACGCTTGTTATATTTGCATCACGATGTTAATACTGTATAGAATATATCAGATTTTAATCATGGCCCCGGTTCTGCTGACGGCCACGATATTGACGGCGACAATCACCATCATCCTGAGCATGCTGGGCATGGGTCGCTGGGCGGGCTACTTTTTCCCGCATTGGTGGGCGCGCCTTTTCTGTGTCATGTCCATGGTCAAGGTCACTGTCAAAGGACGCGAAAACATCGACCCCCACACATCCTACGTATTCATAGCCAACCACCAGGGAGCCTACGACATATTCTCCATCTACGGATACCTCAACCACAATTTCCGCTGGATGATGAAGAAGTCGCTTGAAAAGATTCCGTTTGTAGGTTATTCATGCAAGGTGTCGGGCCACATCATGGTCGACAACTCGTCGCCGTCGGCCACCAAGGCCACGATGGAGAAAGCCGAAAAGCAGCTGCGCGGAGGGATGTCGCTTGTCGTATTTCCCGAAGGAGCCCGCACATGGGACGGTAAGATGCGGCGTTTCAAGCGCGGAGCGTTTGTCCTTGCGATGGAATTCGGCCTTCCGGTCGTTCCAATCACCATCGACGGATCATTTGAGGTGATGCCTCGCTTTAAGAAAATTCCCAATTGGGGACACATAACCTTGACCATACACAAGCCTATCGAGGCCGTGAACGGAAAACATGACCTGCTTCAGTTACTTGACGGAAGCTACGCCACCATACACGACTCATTGCCCGAGCGACATAAATGAATGTCGCCGACTCTTTTCAGCGGAGTGCTACAAAATTTGTCATAGGAACTGTGTACATTATATGGGAATTTTATTAATTTCGCAAATGATAAAACGTATCGATATAATCGAATATAAATTATAAAATATGATATTCAACTTTAGACTTGTATCAGACGAGGTCGACAATTTCCGCAGGGAAATCAGCATCGACGCCGATGCAACATTCCTCGACCTAAGAAACGCCATCTGCGACTCGGTCGACTATGACAAAAACCAGATGTGTTCATTCTTCATCTGTGACGATAATTGGGAGAAAGGCAAGGAAATCACCCTTGAGGACATGGGCTCGGAATCGGACGAAGACGTCTATCTCATGGATGAAACGATATTGAGCGACTACATCGACGACGGACAGCGCCTAATATTCGTATTCGACTACATGACCGACCGCTGCTTCTTCATTGAAATGAAGAAGAGTGTACCGGGAAAGAACCTTAAGGACCCTGTGTGCATAGCATCGATGGGCACACCTCCCCCACAGACCATGGATCTTGAGGAATTTGAGGCCAAAAACGCTGCTGCAACACAGGTCGACGACCTCGACGAGGATTTCTACGGAAGCGATGAGTTCAATGACGATGAATTTGACGCCGCCGGTTTTGATGAAATGACATTTGACGAAAACATGTAAAAGTCTGCTTTTACATAAACATATATAAACAAGGGGTGATTCCGTAACGCGGAGTCCCCCCTGTTTTATTACACATCATGATGGAGAAGCTCATTCAACAATTTAAATGCTCGATGCGTTTCTTTTGATATGACAACCGGAACTTCATCACACTCGGCCTCTCCCACCGTACGCCGCATCACGGCTATGGTTCTTCTCGTAACCATAGGCATAGTATTCGGCGACATAGGCACATCACCCCTCTATGTGATGAAAACCATCATGCACGTTTATCCCGCCTACGATGCCGATTATATAATAGGTGCAGTGTCATGCGTCATCTGGACACTTACGCTGCAAACGACCCTGAAATACGTAATCATAGCATTGCGGGCCGACAACAAGGGAGAGGGAGGAATACTTGCGCTCTTCTCACTTGTGCGCAAACTACCACACAAATGGCTTTACATAGTGGCCGCCGTCGGGGCAAGCACACTGTTGGCCGACGGTGTCATAACGCCAGCACTCACCGTCACTTCGGCGGTAGAAGGCTTGTGTGACATCTATCCACGCACCCCCGTAGTGCCGATTGTACTCACAATCATAACGCTTATATTTCTGGCTCAACGCTCGGGCACATCGGCCATCGGGCGATGGTTTGGCCCTTTCATGTTGATTTGGTTTCTGATGCTCGGAATTCTCGGCATCATGAACATAGGAGCCGACACCTCCATATTTCATGCGTTCAATCCCTACTACGCGGTCAGGCTCATCGTGCATTATCCAGGATGGATGTTCATTCTCGGAGCCGTGTTTCTATGCACCACAGGAGCCGAAGCACTATACTCCGACCTCGGACATTGCGGAAGCCTAAACATCTCGGTAAGCTGGATATTTGTCAAGATAATGCTCATCCTCAACTATCTCGGACAGGGAGCATGGATCATAGCTCATCAGGGAGCGATTGCGGCCGATGCCAATCCCTTCTACGCCATAATGCCAAAAGGGTTCCTCATAGGGGGAATCATAATGTCGACAGGAGCGGCCATAATTGCCAGCCAGGCACTTATAAGCGGCTCGTTCACATTGATAAGCGAGGCCATAAACCTTGACTTCTGGCCAAGAATGCACATAAAATATCCCGGCACGATAAAGGGGCAGCTATATGTCCCGGCAATAAACATGTTTCTCTTTCTCGGGTGTCTGCTGACCGTCGTCATATTCCGTTCATCGGCGCGCATGGAGGCCGCCTATGGATTGGCCATAACCGTGACAATGCTCACAACCACCGTGCTGCTTGGATTCTATCTGAGGTCACGGGGCGTAGCATCATGGATTACGGCATTGTTCATGTTGGTGTTCATCGCCCTTGAAGGCGCATTCTTCACCGCCAATGTGTTCAAGTTCATGCATGGCGGATGGTTTACCGTGCTGATTGCCGGACTGTTGTGTGCGATCATGCTCGCATGGCACATAGGGCGCCGCGTGAGGTCACGTTTCATCGACTATAAACCATTGGACGGTTATGTCGACATAATAACCGACATACGCAACGACCGTGAGATTGCCAAATATGCGTCCAATGTCGTCTACATCAGCTATTCCCACACTGAAGGCCAGGTGGAGAGCAAGCTGCTCTATTCAATAATAAACAAGCAGCCCAAGCGTGCCGACCACTACTGGATAGTAAGAATCGACCATGTAGACGAACCTGACACGCTGGAATACAGCTCGAAAACAATCGTACGTGACGCACTGTTCCTGATCAACCTGCGCATAGGTTTCAAGGTGCGTCCTCAGGTGAGTGTTTACCTGCGTCAGATCGTCGAAGACCTCGTAGCTGACAACCAGCTCAACCTCACGAGCACCTATCCGTCGATGATGCGTCACTCCATTCCCGGGGATTTCCGTTTTGTCATCATCCAACGTGTGTTTTCGCAATCGAGCAACTGCAAGCCTTCGGAACGGCGCATAATGGCCATTTACGAGCTGCTGCGTCACATCACCATCACGGCCGACAAAGCCCTCGGTCTTGACACGAGCACAGTAACCGTGGAACAGGTTCCGCTGATCATAAACAATCGCCCCAACCGTCGAATAACGCGCATATCGTGATTATCAAGCGTAAATATTATTAACATTTAATTTTTATTTGGTGTTTATTGTATAAAAATCCTATATTTGCACATCAAATCACAAATAAACGTTAACCGGAATTTATTACCACTATGAGAAGAGCGATTTGCACTGCGCTTATAGCGTTGAGCATCCTATGCTCCAAAGCTCAAGCGAACGACAATGAAGAGAGTCTGCTTACTCTCAGGCTCGAAACACGACTTGATTACCAACGCCACTGGCTCGACGGAACGACGGTGAAGGAGAACACCGGCTTTGAAGGTAAATTCATAAATATACGAGCCGACGGCAACATCACCGACAACTTGTCATACTCCTGGCGGCAACGACTCAACAAAGAGCACTCCGACCGCACATTCTTTGACGCGACCGACTGGGTTTACCTCAACTACAACATAGGCCAATGGTCGATTGCCGGAGGTAAACAGGTAGTGGCCATAGGAGGTTGGGAGTATGACCGCGCACCCATCGATCTTTACGGATGCTCGGTGTTCTGGAACAACATCCCCTGCTATGAAATAGGAGCATCGGCCGGATACAGCTTTACCGAATCGGACAAATTGACATTCCAATTCTGCGAAAGTCCCTTCTATACCCGCGACAATCGTGACATGTACTCCTACAACCTGCTTTGGAACGGCAATCACGGATGGTTCAACGCCATCTATTCGATAAACATGATCGAATACCTTCCGGGCCGATTCATCAACTACATCGCCCTCGGCAACAAATTCACCGTCGACAAGGTGACGCTCGAGCTCGACCTGATGAATAGAGCGTCACGCCGACAGACATTCCTGCTCAAGGACATATCGATAATGGGCGAAGTGTCATTCCGCCCCACCGAAAAGTGGAATATATTCGGCAAGATGACCTACGATGTCAATCGCTCGGGAAGTGACGCCGACATGTGCGTGCTCCCCGGAACTGAAATGAAAATGATAGGTGGCGGCCTTGAGTTCTCCCCTCTGAAAAATCGCAGTCATGCGCTGAGATTTCACGCCAACCTATTTTACTCATGGGGCAAGAATGCAAACGATGCCGACCTCATGCAGAACAAAACCACAATCTTTGACATAGGCGTAAAATGGAACATGAATCTACTCTCTTTTAAACGGTAAAAGCACTCACAACAATGGAACCAATCAATCAGCAGGATGACAATGTAATCCAACCGGCCCCAGCCACACCGGCCACATCAAAATTCAGCATAACACGCTACATTCCCTCAGGCGTAATATGTCTGGTCGTAATTTTCGCTCTCTTCTATTATATCGGGTCGATAATGGGTGTGCCCAACATGCTTAACACAATCATGCACACAGCCCATGACCTGTTGCTCAACACGGTATTCTACCTTATGGGAATATGCGTTATAACAGGAGCCATCGGACGACTTTTCGTCGAATTCGGCGTTGTTAAACTTCTCGAAAACATGCTCCGCCCCTTGATGCGCCCGCTGTTCAATCTGCCCGGAGTTGCCGCACTCGGCGCAGTAATGACATTCCTCAGCGACAATCCCGCCATCATATCCCTTTCACAGGACAAGCGGTTCAGCAGCTACTTCAAGAAATTCCAATACATCTCGCTCACCAATTTCGGTACAGCCTTCGGCATGGGACTCCTTGTCATCGTGTTTATGGTGGGCCAAGGCTTCTTCCTTGCACCCCTCGTGGGCTTTTTCGGCGCTTTCTGCGGATGTATCGTTTCAACACGGTTGATGCAATATTTCGTAATCAAGAACTATCCCAATTACGCCCATGAAACTGCAGTCGAGGAGCAGCACGAAGTAACCGAGGAGAAGACCGTTGAGTCAAAGTCGCTATTCATCCGCATACTAAACTCACTCCTCGACGGTGGACGCACCGGAGTCGATGTGGGCATAGCCATCATCCCAGGTGTGCTCATAATATCAACACTCGTCATGATACTCACATTCGGGGCATCGTCATCGGGCGAATACACCGGAGCAGCCTATGAAGGCGTCGAGCTGCTGCCCTGGCTGGCTCAGAAGATCAACATAGTGTTTGAAGTTCTCTTCGGATTCAACGATCCGCATCTGGTAGCATTCCCGATAACCGCACTCGGAGCCGTGGGAGCTGCCTTAAGCCTTGTTCCCAACTTCATCTCACAAGGCTGGATCGACGGTAATGCCATCGCCGTATTCACTGCCATAGGTATGTGCTGGAGCGGATACCTGAGCACCCACACAGCCATGCTCGACTCTCTCGGATACCGTGAACTCACCCCCAAAGCAATCCTCGCCCACACAATTGGAGGTCTTATGGCCGCGATGATTGCCCACGGACTCTATGTAATAATCACACTATTTTGAGGAAAGCCATAAGAAAAAGAGAAATTAAGTTGGCAAATCCGATAATAGTCACTAACTTTCCCATCTTTTACAGTCCAAAAACGAGCAAACCCTTTTGTACATTGGCGTGAAGCCATGTGCAAAAGGGTCTATATATGTAGCACTGGAATGGGGTTATCTATATTTAACCTTTTTTAATATTAGCAATAATCTGTTTGATTTTCTGACGAGTAACAATCTCGGTGTCGAGTCTGAAGCCGGCTTTGGCATGTAGGTCATCGGTAAGATCATCCCGTGTGAAGTTAGGCTTGTAGCCTTCTCCCTTGACTATGTTCATAGTCATTGACCGTAGTTTCTCAATTATAGCGGAGGATGTGTATTTATAGTTCAGTTCCTTTTCCATTATTCTGAAGAGCAGTAGTGTGATAAAGCAGACAATGAAGTGGGCCCTTATGTGTTCCGCCGTCCAGACGAAGACGGGTCGACCCTTGAAGTCAGTCTTGATGACCCTGAAGGCATCCTCCGACTCCCAGCGGTTATGGTTCAGTTCGATGATTTTCGTCACATTGTCAGACAGATCCGTACATATCGCATAGAAGCCGTCATATTTTTCTTCTTCTGATATGGCGTCAAGATTCAGGGAGACGGTTCTGAATACCGCAACCTCGCCGTCTTCTGTGGCGTAGGTCTCGGAAAGGAACCTGTCAGGGCTCTTATAAGATTTGGTCAATGTCCTGTTTCCACGTGCATTGCTGTCAGCCTTGTCAATCTCGCGTTGACGCAGGAATCGGAGGTAGTCGCGGTATTTGTATGAAAATGTCACAATCAATCTTTGAGAGAACTTTGTCTTTTCATTGACAATCCAACGCTCGCGATAAAAAGTGCGGTCTCCGTAATAACGGGCAGTATCGGCATCAGTCAGGTCAAACTCCAGTTCATCCTCGTCTGCATCCCGGTACCGCTTGTCTTTTTGTACCGTGTCGGACTTTACAAGTTTCCATCCTGTCGGTTCCAGACACCAGTCCCTGAGATTATCCTCCAGTTTCTTTATTGACTGCACCGTTATGAATGATCTTTCTGCTGTGGAGTTATATGACCGGTTGCCTTCAGAAGAGAGACCTCCGTCTGTACAGACTACAATCTTGCTGACCCCCATCTTCTCAACTATAATCTTTTCAGTTGGAATCAAGGTAGTCTGTTCGTTGGCATTGCCGGGATTGATGCACATCGCAACCGGCATGCCGGAGTTGTCGATGAACATACCCATCTGTACGATGGGGTTCGGTCGATGTTCCTTGGAGACTCCGTACTTGCGTATACGTTCATGAACGTTCCCTTTTTTGTCTGTCACATAGTCCGGATCGGCAGATTCTCTCTCGAAAAAATAGTTGGTGCAGTCATAGTACATGACGGTCGTATCCCGTTCGACAACCTTTGACGAATTAAGGAAAAGTCTCTTCTGGATGTATTCACCGTGTCTGTCCAGGATATCCAGACTCCTGTAGATATGCTGTTTTTCTATATCAAAAGGCTCGATATAGCTTCCGCTCCTGCGATAATTACCTAGTTTTGAAGCCGGTCTCAAAAGCCGTTCGTAGACCATCAGCTCCAGAACTTTGTTGAAATCGAAGTCGAACTTATGTTTACGTGAGATTGCCTCGCATATCCTGTCCATCCCGACCTTATGGTACAGCCGTTTAAGAAACAGATATCCGCTCTCGCAACTCTGAGCCTCGCCTTTTTCAATAAGCTTTGTGGGCGACAGACGTGATATTATCACCTGCCGGCCCTCCTTCTCCTGTGCCGTAAGCCTGGCGATATATTCCCTGGCCCATTCAACAGGATCTCTGTCTCCGCATCTCTGACGAACTTCCTCAAGCGTTCCAAGGCGCTCATGGATTCTTGAGGTACTTTTGCCGTTCTTGTCCCTGTATGCCTTCTGTACATAAAGGATGGAAGTCTTTTTTGTCTTGGTTATTTTCAGCTTCATATTATGCCGCCCTGCCGTTGATTGCTACACAGTGCTACAAAGATAGTAATAAAATTTGACACGTGCAAGCGTGCCAGCAAAAAAGATTCATGAAAATGCAACTGTCAAACTACCGAGGTATGTGCTGGAGCGGATACCTGAGCACCCACACAGCCATGCTCGACTCTCTCGGATACCGTGAACTCACCCCCAAAGCAATCCTCGCCCACACAATTGGAGGTCTTATGGCCGCGATGATTGCCCACGGACTCTATGTAATAATCACACTATTTTGAGGAAAGCCATAAGAAAAAGAGAAATTAAGTTGGCAAATCCGATAATAGTCACTAACTTTGCACTCGCATTTAGCAAATACAAAACATCTAATTCATTTAATTAAAAATGGCAACTAAAATCAGATTACAGCGTCATGGTCGCAAGAACTATGCGTTTTATCCCATTGTAATCGCCGATAGCAGGGCACCACGTGATGGTAAATTTATTGAAAGGATAGGTTCTTATAATCCGAACACTAATCCTGCTACAGTAACATTGAACTTCGAGCGTGCTTTGTATTGGCTTAACGTAGGTGCTCAACCCACCGACACAGTTCGCAACATTCTTTCTCACGAAGGTGTGCTTTTGATGAAGCATCTCCAGGGTGGTGTTAAGAAGGGCGCATTCAACGAAGAAGAAGCTCAGCGTCGTTTCGAGGCTTGGAAGCTCAAGCGTCAGGCTTCAGTTGATGCTGCTAAGGCATCAATCGCAAGCAAGAAGGAGCTTGAGGACAAGAAGCGTCTTGAGGCTGAAGAGGCTAAGAACAAGGCAAAGGCTGAAGCCGTTGCCAAGAAGAAAGCCGAAATCGCTGCCGCTAAGGCCGAAGCTGATGCTGCCGCTGCAGCAGCCGCTGCTGAGGAAACTCCCGCAGAAGAGGCTCCCGCTGCTGAATAATATTCGGTTAGCTACCTTACAAGAGAGTCCCGAAACCGTTATGGTTTCGGGACTCTTCTTATATCCATAAGGGTAATGCGTAAGGTTTCGGCCTTAGCATAAATATTCCATAGACAAATAACTCATTTTATTGTTTTTTGGGAAACGTAATCTTGTGAAAACCACACTAAATGACTAACTTTGTATAAAGTATATCAATCAACCAAAATTAATGAACAGACTGCTTGTCATCATTTCATTGCTTACGGCCATGACAACACTGCCTATGGCGGCATCATCCGTGCAAGAGATGAACGACGATGCAATAACCGAGGTAATCGACAACTCACCTACAATAAAGCCTGTAACAGGCGGCCTGGAAATCACGGTAAGCGATGGCAAAGCTCATGAATTCTATATCTATTCCATTACAGGACAGCTTGTAAAGAGGGTAAAAGCCGACTATACACTGACAGTCGAACTTCCGCAAGGTTACTACATCGTCAAATGCAGTTCTTGGTCCAAGAAAATTGTTGTGCGATGACAACGTGATTGTAAAATCGCGCTATCGCATTGTCTTATAGCATATTGTTATCTTTATTAATTAAATTTTAATGAAATTGAATCTAATGAAGCTATGCACCGGCACAATCGTGTCAGCAGCTCTGGTGTATGGAGCCGACAAGGCTCTCGCAGCATCACCCGATGCCATGTACTCCACCTTTGAAACCTACGACGGCAACGATCTCGAACTCGTTGTCGACTCAAAAGGCACTCATTTTACCTTGTGGTCGCCTGAAGCACAGGAAGCACATGTGTTACTCTATCCCACCGACCGTAACTCGACAGCAACCGCCACCCTCGCAATGAAGCGTAGCGAGCGTGGCACATGGCGTGTTTCGGTTCCTGAACAACTATACGGCAAATTCTACACTTTCCAGATAAAATACAAAGGCAAATGGCTTGACGAAACTCCCGGGGTATGGGCCAAGGCCGTAGGAACCAACGGCCACCGTGCCGCCATAATAAACTTTGCCGACACCAACCCCGAAGGCTGGGCCAATGACCGCGGACCTGCATTGAAAAACATCAATGATGCCGTAATATACGAGATGCATCATCGTGACTTCTCGATGCACCCCTCATCGGGCATTGTGAACAAAGGCAAGTTCCTTGCTCTTACCGAAGAGGGAACTCGTTCACTTCTCGGCGACAAGACCGGAATCGACCACCTGAAGGAGCTTGGCATAACGCACATCCACATTCTGCCCTCCTACGACTACAATAGCGTCGATGAGTCGCAGCTGCCCTCCAATCAGTACAACTGGGGTTACGACCCTTATAACTACAACGCTCCCGAAGGTTCCTATTCGACCAATCCGGCCGAACCCGAAACCCGTGTGCGCGAAATGAAGGAGATGGTCAAGGCTCTCCACGACAACGGCATCGGCGTTATCATGGATGTAGTCTACAACCACACCGCACAAAACGACGACTCCAACTTCTCGCTCACTGCTCCGGGCTACTACTACCGTCACCGTGACGACGGTAGCTACAGCGATGCTTCGGGCTGCGGCAACGAAACTGCATCGGAGCGCCAGCAGATGCGTGACTTCATCATCAACTCAGTGAAGTATTGGGCCGATGAATACCACATCGACGGATTCCGATTTGACCTCATGGCCATCCACGACATTGAAACCATGAACGAAGTTGCCGCCGAGCTTAAGAAGATCAATCCCGACATATTTGTCTACGGCGAAGGCTGGACAGCAGGCGACTCTCCCCTCCCCGTTGAAAAACGCGCGTTGAAGGACAATGTGTACAAGATGCCTCAGGTAGCTGTGTTCAGCGATGACCTGCGTGACGCTGTGAAGGGACACTACACCAATGCCGCCGACCGCGGATTTGCCACAGGAAAGCCGGGAAACGAAGAAACCGTTAAGATAGGCATCGTAGCTGCAACCGATCACCCCCAAGTTGACTACTCAAAGGGCAACAACTCAAAGAAGCCCTATGCTCTAAGCCCGACACAGGTGATAAACTACGTTTCATGTCACGATGACCTGACGCTCACCGACAAGCTGATCAAGTCGCTTCCCGATGAAAGCACCGCCGACCGACAGCGTGCGGCAAAGCTTGCGCAGACAATCGTGTTCACTTCACAGGGCACACCCTTCATGTTTGCCGGCGAAGAGATATTCCGCGACAAGAAAGGTGTACACAACTCCTATAAGTCACCCGATTCAATCAATGCAATCGACTGGAGCAAGAAGCATGAAAACGCCGATCTGTTCAACTACTACCGTGAGCTTATAAAGCTCCGCAAGAGCCATCCCGCATTCCGCATGACAACTGCCAAGGATGTGGCAAAGCACATCGTATTTGACAACACCAACAACGAGCCCAACCTCATCTCCTACTCAATAAAGGATAACGCCAACGGTGATACCTGGAAAGAGATAAAGCTGATATTCAACGGCTCCGATGACTCAAAGGAAGTAAAGGTGCCCAAAGGCAACTGGATTGTAGTGGCACAGGACGGTCAACTCAACGCTGAAGGATTGGGAATGAGCAAAGGCGGCAAACTGAAAGTCGCTCCACGCTCGGCACTTATTCTCGCCAAAGAGAAATAATCGACATCGACCACTCACAAAAAATAGCGCGGTATCTTTAACGGAAACCGCGCTATTTTCATCTATTATATGTCTAAAATTATTGCTTTACATCAAATCCTCTGCGACGAAGCGCATCGAGAGTCTTGTAGGCCATCGCCTCACGATAGTAGCCAATGATGTGTCCCGCCCAGTCGTTGTCGGTCTTGGTGCCTGTGCGAGTGGCATTGTACTCCGAAATCTGCTTGTCATATTTCAGCAGATCGGGCACCATGTTGTCACGCCTGTAGGCATTGTGGAATATCATAAGCTCACGCGGCTGCTTGGGCTTCAAATCGGGCATTTCGCGAGGAACGCCTATGGCAAGGCCGCACACAACGAATACACCTTCGGGCAAGTCCATCATCTTTGCTATTGCTTCGGGAGCTGCGGTACGGGCATAACCGATGGGACACGTACCAAGTCCGCATGATTCAGCGGCAACAAGCGCACTCATGAGCGCAAGGGCGGCATCGACCACGCCTACGATAACACCGTCGGCTGTGTGAGTGAAGCCGGGGAGATCTATGAGTTTTGCATCAGCAATGGTTCTTATCTTATTGTAGTCGGCACAAAACAGCATAAACCTGCGACAAGTCTTAATCTGTTTCTGTCCGGTCAACTCATATAACTTTTCCTTAACACTTTGGTCATCTATGTCGATTACCGAAAACTGCTGACCGTTATAACTGGTCGGAGTATTCCTGATAGCCTCATAGATTAAGTCCATCGTTTCCTGCGGTATATCTTCACGCTCGTATCTGCGTATACTGCGCCGGTCCAATAATGTAGATTTTACATCTTTCATGATCTAATTACAAGAATAAAGTAGGTAAGCACTCCAAGTTTGCATAAACAACAACCGAATCGTCGATAAAGTTCATCGATTCGTCACGTTTTTCAACCTTTTTTTCGCAACCTTAATGAATTTGTGACGACACTTACGCTACTTAACGCCATCAATGCACAGGCAATCATGGGGTTTAACAGATATCCTGTAAAAGGATACAGCAATCCGGCTGCAACAGGCACGGCGATTACATTATAAATAAACGCCCAGAAAAGATTCTGCCTTATGATGCCAACCGTGGCACGTGACAGCTTTATGGCCTGAGGCACCTTCTCAAGATTATCCGATATTATCGTCATCTGGGCCACATCTATGGCCACATCACTTCCCGACCCCATTGCAATACTAAGGTCGGCCATCGACAATGCCGCGCTGTCGTTTACACCATCACCCACCATAGCCACCTTGCGTCCGCTATCCTGAAGCGACTTTATGTATTGCCACTTGTCGGCAGGCGTCACGTTACCTTTGTAATGCTCTATGCCCACACGGCGTGCAAGGAGTGACGCAGCTTCCGAAGAGTCGCCGGTCAATATGTGCAGCTCCACATTCTCATCACGCAGCATTTCAACCGCACGCAACGATGTCGGCTTTACAGCATCGGCCACGGCATACAATCCCATGACCCCTTCCTTTTCCGACGCGATGTAGACTACCGAACAACCGTCGGCCGCCCATTTAGATGCCGTGGCCGAAACCTCGGCGGGAATTGTCACACCGTTGTTGCTTAAAAGCCGCTCATTGCCTACAAAGTAGTTTATCTTATCCACCTGGGCGCGCAATCCCTCCCCGGGGATGTTACGAAACGCAAGAACGAGCACCGGTTCGCAGTCGGTAAGGCTTTCAACTATTGCGGCAGCCAACGGATGACTCGACCTGCGCTCAATCGAATAGAGCACGTTGCGTGCATGGGCATTATCGCTGACAACCCACATGCTGTCGACCACTTCGGGCTTTCCCTTGGTCAATGTGCCTGTCTTGTCGAGAACAACAGTATCTACGCCCTTGGCGATTTCAAGACTCACAGCGTCACGTATCAATATGCCCTCCTCGGCACCGCGCCCCATTCCCACCATCAAGGCGGTGGGTGTGGCAAGTCCGAGAGCACACGGACAGGCGATAACCAACACAGTTATGGCCGACAATATTCCGTAAGTGACGCCGTTATCCTTGGCGAAAAACAGCCACAGCAACAACGTTACGACCGATAGGCTTATAATAACGGGGACAAATACCGATGCAACTTTGTCGACAATGCGCTGTATCGGCGGCTTGGAGCCTTGCGCCTCCTTAACCAGGGCGATTATGCGTGACAACATGGTCGACGACCCCACGCTTTGGGCCCGGTAAGTGAAGCTGCCCTCGCCGTTGACCGTTCCGGCAAACACCTTGGCGCCCTCCCTTACGGCTACAGGCATCGGCTCGCCTGTCATCATGCTTTGGTCGACATGACTTTCTCCATCCACAGCTATGCCGTCAACCGCAATCTTCTCACCGGGACGGGCAAGCAGTATGTCACCTATCGTTATGTCGGAGATTGACTTCTCAACCTGCGTGCCGTCGGGCAACACCACGATGGTGCTTTTGGGCTGAAGGCCTATCAGATTCTTTATCGAAACGGCAGTGCGTTGCTTGGCACGCTCCTCAAGCATACGCCCTATCAAGATGAACGTTATTATACATGCAGCCGCGTCAAAATAGACATGAGGCATAAGACCGTGACGCAACCACACCTCGGGGAATAAAGTGTTGAATACGCTAAACAGATAAGCGATGCCCGAACTCAACGCAACAAGAGTGTCCATGTCGCTTGAGCCCTGACGCAGGCGCTGCCAGGCATTGACATAGAACAGACGGCCGCCAATGACCACTACCGGAGTAGCAAGACACCATAACAGCACATTCACAGCCGTTCCTCCGTGATGGAATGCAAACGACACTATCAATATCACTGCGGTAAGCACAGCCGAGAATGTCACGTTTCTTTTTACTTTTCGCATCTCGGCCTCACGCATCCGGTCAAGCTCCTCTTCGCTCATCTCGATGTGGAGCGTATAGCCGTAACGCCGTACCGCATCACGCATCCGTTCGGGAGTAATCACATCGGGATCATATTCTACACTCGCCTCACGTGAGGCAAAGTTGGCAACAGCCTCCTTGACTCCGTCAAGAGAGTTCAGCACCGACTCGACCTTACCGGCACAAGCGGCACAGTGCATACCGCTCACAGGATATATGGATTTTTCTTCTTTTAATTTTGCCATGAATTATGAATTTCGGATTTGTTGTTACAAATATACAACACTCCGATTAATTTAATGTCACGACAAAACCGAATATTTGAGAACTGACAATGTCACTCTATGACAGCGATGCGCATCAAGTCGGCATCAAATGTGTCACGATTTATAGCCTTGGCCTTAACCTTGGCACGATAGGCATATACGGTATTGATTGAATATCCAAGGAATTCCGCAATACGACTTCCGTCGTCAACGCCAAGACGAACAAGAGCATATATACGCAACTCAGTAGGCAGCTTGCCGTCAGTTGGAGCGACATAACGCTCCTCTTCACGCAACAATGAATTAAGCTCCTCAAAAAATGACGGATATATGTGCAGAAAGGCATTGTCGAATATCATGTAGAACTCCTTGCGCTGCTCATCCATTATACGCCCCGACCGCGTGATGCCGTACAAGTCCTCAACCTGCCCCGAAGCAAGTTTTCGGTTTACGGTCTTGCAAAGGTTGCCAAGACGCTTGGTCGAAAGAGCACACATGTCAAGAAAATTCTTCAGATAGGTTTCCTTGGCGTTATTGGCCTGAGCTATGCGGGCATGCGCCTTGCGCAGGCGAGCCATGTCACGGCGATAATATATCAATGCTCCTACAATTATCACCAGCCAGATAACCAGCGTTAAAACGAGCAGCCACACAAGAGTCGCGTTATATTCACCTCTGTCCTTGAAGCTTCGTTCCATCAGCACGAGCGACTCCACCGCAGGCGCGGCCCTACGGTTGGCGTCACTCATCGACGACATGTCAATGGCAGCCGACAGATAGCGGTGTGCTCGGTTTATGTTGCCGTAATCGTAAAGCAGCTGTCCCATAGAGTGCAATGCCAATCCTTCACGACATCCCCCCATGACCTCCGAGATAGCGGTCTGCGACATGAAATAGAGCTGTTCGTTAAGCTTATTCACCTGCTGTTCATAGCAATAGTAGGCCAGATAAGAGGCTCTGGCATACTCGGGGCTATAGTCGGGCGCGCTCCATGACTTCAACGGCAGTGGCTATCGCCGCACCGTAATTCTCCATATATATGAAGTTTTCGGCATCAAGCAGCTCCCACTCAATCGACCCGGGTATGATATACTTCATGTATTCACGACGGTATTTATTACACAAGTCATTATAGGGAGGTGTCGCCGAGTAATAGACCATTCCCACCTGGAAAAACACTTCAGCGGCATTGCCGTAATATATCGCTCGCATGGAATCGGGGATGGAGTCATCGGGAATGGCAAGAAACATGTCATAACCCTCCTTGACAAACCCATTGCGAACGTGCACCTTTATCAATCTCAGCTTGAGTTCAAGCCTTAGCGACAGATTATCGGTCAAACGAGCCATATCATAGCCGTTGCGAAAATAAGCAAATGCCGAGTCATTGTTAAACGACTCATACTCCTTGCCTATTTCCAACATTCTATAAGCCTCACGCCCAATCCCAACAGGCAATGACTTTATACTGTCGATTCTGTTAAGACGCGAAGTTATATACACATTTCGATTTTCAAGGACTTCATCGAGCTGTTCAAGTACATTCTCGATATTCTCCGACGACACTATTATCGGAATATCGGAAGCACGAGCCGTCCCTGCGAAAAGAGCTATTACAAGTAATATGATTTTTATACGATTATGTTGCAATGGTATTATCGATTTTCTTTTACAATAGCAAAATTCCTGTTAACAATCCTGTCACTTGACATTCAAAGTTAAATATCATTTATATATAATGCAACATTTTTAGCAAAGTTTAGGAGATTGCGCCTATTTTCATGACATCATTTTCAAAATTTTCACGATTGATGGCCCTATTCCTCAATCGATTACGATAAGAGTATATTGTATTCACCGAATAATTCAGCACCTGGGCGATGCGTGTACTTTCATCAACGCCAAGACGCATGAAGGCAAGAATACGCAGATCGGTGTTCAGCAACTCTCCGTCACGCAGCTCTATGCGCTCATCAGGACGCAGCAATAGGTTCACCTGTTCCACAAAATCAGGATATATGTGAAGGAATGCCTTGTCGAAAGTGTCATAAAACTCCCTACTCTGTTCCTCGACAAACTTGCCCGACTTTGTCATCCTATAGAGATCATCGGTGTGACCTGTCGAAATTTTACGCTCGGCTATTTTACAGAACTGATTAAGCTTATCCATGTATATGGTACAAAGATTCAGGAACTGGCTCATATACATCTCCTTGATGCTATTGGCACCCTCAAGATGCTGCTGAAGCAACTTCATGCGCCTCATCTCCCGGCGCAGAACCAACAGCAGTATTCCCAGCACAATCATCATAACGGCCATTCCTCCGAGCACCATGTAAAGTCGGTGACGCCCGCGTTCAAGTTCTGTCCTGTGCGCGGCACCGATCACCGGTAACGCAAGCGATGTCTGCAACATTCTCATCGATGCATTACACTCCACGGCATTACCCAACGCAATCGACAGATAGGAATAGGCTCGATCTATATCGCCAAGTTCATATAGCTTCACTCCAAGTTCCTGAAGCGACATCACCTCACGTGTAGCCGACTTTACATCGGCAATGGCCGATTTTGCAAGATAATACACGTGCTCGTCATCCTTGTTTTTCAACGCGGCTATCTGACTTATGATATGAGCCGCACGTGCTCCCGTATTGGAATCGTCGCCAACCGAGTACAGCAACTCCGACAAAGTGGCCTCGGCCTCGGAATATTTCCCCGTTAGATAATAGTATTCACCCTGGTTCAACAGATATTGGGGTGTATCCTTAGGTATCACCTCAAGAAGACGCTTTTGCATGTCAACAGCCTTGTCATTCCATTTACGATAGGCATCGGGATAATTTCCGTAAAAAGAAGCGACATAACTGTACATCTGCCTACCCGACTCAAACGCAAGAACCCTAAGTTCAGGCGGCAACGAATCTATATTCATACGTTCAAATCGGCTTACCGCTTCATCGATAAACCCCACAACCGGCAAATTGGAGATAAGCTTAAGCTCAAGTCGCATAGCCATGTCACGGTCGCCGATAGAGTCGGCAATATGCATTCCGTGCCAATAGCTCACAAGAGCCGAATCAGTGAGATAACCCGAGTAACAGTCGCCAAGCTCCATAATAAGCTTCAGTCGCTCCGGAGAATAAGTCGCATATTTCTTCATCTCGCCCGACACTGAATCAATCTTCAATGCACGGCGCTGCATGTAAAGGTCACTGTGCTGCAATTCCGTGTCAAGAATGTCCAACGCACCCTGAACCTCCTGCTTTCCGACCAGCGCACAATATACCGGCATCACACCCGCCATAAGCAAAATGGCACTTGCGACAATCCTAAACCACCAGTATTTGAAGTCACTGTTCATTGCTTCAATTTTTTATTCCGTAAAAATAGTAATAATCTCGCAATAAGGCACCAACATCATGATATAAAATCATTTAAAATATTGTTCATTACAAATTAATTTCTTTACTTTGCACAACATCGCAATCTTGCATGCTCAATGATAATAAAATCCACTATAAACAAATCATACAGACTATTATCGGAATTGACCCGCATCACCTTTGCGTTCATATCCATCAAAAATATATCATTATATATGGCAAAAGGGCACTTGGCCGGTGATGTCACCCCCCTATCATGGGCACCAATAATCCTGTTGCCGGCAATTACCAATTAAATACCGGCTGTTAAAACCGCATAAAACCAACGACAATGGACATAGCCACAATCGACCATATCCCTTCATCATCGCGTCTTGCAGCAAGCATCGACACAATCGCAATATGCGACAATCTTAATGAGATAAAAGAACTCGTGCTTCCTGCCAAAGTTGACTTGATGTTGCTGATTCTATGTGAACGGGGCACGCTGACATTATACTATGATTCATCGTGCCAGAAGATGACCCAACATAACATGATGGTGCTGCGTCCGGGACACATATTACACCGCTATGTCACATCGCCCGACTTCAAAGGGCACTTCATTAGCTTAAGTTCAAGCCTGCTCGGCGACATGCTGCCGCCGTTGGCCAAGACATTGCCGTGCTTTACTCATTTCCGCGACAATCCCGTAATAGCACTTACCGATGATGAAGTGGCAAGCCAGACCGAACTGCGTGACATTCTGCGTCGGAAAACCTATTCTCAAGGTCATCAGTATCAAGGCGAAGTCGTGCGCACTCTGCTTGAAGCGCTATTTTATGAAACACTGGGTCTTTACCTGGCTCACTGGTCATCGGTCGACAACACCAAGGAGATGAAGCGACGTGACGCACTTTTCTACAGCTTTATATGCATCGTTGAAGAGAATTTCCGCACCGAACGATCAATATCGTTTTATGCCGACAAACTGTGCATAAGCCCCAAACACCTGTCGGCTACAATAAAGGAGGCAAGCGGACGCACCGCAAGCGAATGGATCGACTCATACGTGATTCTGGAAGCGAAGACACTGTTACGCAACACCGGCCTTACAATTCAGGAAGTCAGCACAAAGCTCAACTTCACCAACCAGTCGTTTTTCGGCAAATATTTCAAGCACCTCACGGGCCAGTCGCCGCGAGCATTCCGCTCGTCACCCCAAACAATGTCGTCACTCAACACTAAATGACACATAGTGACATTTTCACCTATCCGACTTCTTGCTCAAGTTGTGGATTTATTGTAACTTTGCCCCTCTAAAACAATAAGCCCCAATGCTAAGAATAAAGCGACTATATCTATTTATGCTACAGAGCTTTCTGCCTCTGTTTCTAATGACATTCCTGATATGTCTCTTTATCGTGTTGATGCAATTTCTGTGGAAAAACATCGACGACCTTGTGGGAAAAGGCCTTGAAATCAGCGTAATCGGCGAGCTTTTCTTCTATGCGGCACTATCAATGGCGCCCATGGCCCTGCCCCTCGCGGTACTGCTTGCATCGTTGATGACATTCGGCAATCTCGGCGAGCGATTTGAGCTTACGGCCATGAAAGCGTCAGGCGTGTCGCTCATCAAAGCCATGCGACCGCTTATCATATTCATGGTACTCGTTGCAATAGGCGCATTCTTCTTCCAGAACAACGTGCTGCCAATATCGCAGACCAAAATGTTCACGCTGCTCTACTCGATGAGGCAGAAATCGCCCGAGTTGGAGATTCCCGAAGGAGTTTTCTACGACCAGATTCAAGGATTCAACCTCTATGTCCGCGAAAAGAACCGTGACACCGGAATGTTGTACGATGTGCTTATTTACAATGTAAGCAAAGGCTCCGACAACGCCACCATCATATATTCCGACTCCGGAAAAATGAGCATAACCGACGACAAGAGCCACCTCATCCTGAAACTTTGGCAGGGAGAGCAATTTGAAAATCTCCGTGAACAGGGTGTATCGGCCAACAATGTCCCCTATCGTCGCGAGTCATTTGACAACAAAGAGGTTATGATTGCATTCGACGCCAACTTCAACCGTATGGACGAGAGCGGAATGCGTAATCAGTTTGTGGGCAAAAACATGGCCGAGCTGCAACAGACCATCGACTCGGTCAACAAGCGTGTCGACAGCATCGGCGCCGAATATGGAAAGTCAATCAAGGAGATGGGCTATTTCGGACTGCCCTACTACACCTATCAGTCATCGCCCGAAGGAGTGTTGAGCATAAAGCAGAAAGAGGTCACAATGACCAAGCCGCTCGACATCGATTCACTGTTCCGAGGCTCCAACCCGTCATTTGCAAAGTCCTATCTGACCCAGGCATTGTCCAAGGCCAAGCGCATACGCCAGGACTACGAGTTCCGCTCCTACACGATGAACGACGACCGCCGCACGATACGCCGTCACCATATCGAGCTTATGAAGAAATTCACGCTCTCGGTAGCGTGCCTTGTGTTCTTCTTCATAGGCGCACCGTTAGGAGCCATTATACGAAAAGGAGGACTCGGAATGCCGCTCGTAATCTCGGTATTCCTGTTCATTTTCTACTTCATCATCGACAATACCGGCAACAAGATGGCGCGTGACGGCCGCATCGAAGTGTGGGAAGGAATGTGGCTGTCGACATTCGTGCTGCTGCCGCTTGGCATATTCTTCACCTACAAGGCGGTAAACGACTCGGCGCTATTCAACCGTGACGCCTACACCAACTTCTTCCGCAAGCTCATAGGCCGCAGCGAAACCCGCAAGCTCGAGGTAAAGGAAGTGGTGATGAACGAGGTCGAAATACCCGAAGCCCTGTCAATGATCGACGGCCTGATTGCAAAGTGCAACGAGTTTATGAATCGCTACAAGGGGCGGCAAAGCTACATCGACTACTGGACTCAGGGCTACAACAGACGCGAACTTCATACAATAAGCGCCGACCTGGAGCACACAGTCGACTACATATCCAACAGCCGCAACCGCATCATCATACTAAAGCTCATGGAGCTTCCTGTCATGAAGAGCCTGTGGTTCTACCACCCCACCAACTACAAGTGGCTCGGATGGCTGTGTGCCGCAATGTTCCCCATCGGTATTCCTTTATATATCGTCGGAACACGCACTCAGGACAAGTTGAAAGAGGAAATACATCACATAATCACTACATGCAGTGAACTTGCTTCGCTGTTAACGGTTGATACAGAAGACACCGATAACTAAATTTTAGCAATATGGACGACATAAAGCTGGACAAAATAGACGAAGCCTTGAAGGATTTCCGCGAAGGCAAATTTGTAATAGTGGTTGACGATGAGGACCGTGAGAATGAAGGCGACCTCATAGTTGCCGCCGAAAAAATAACACCCGAACAAGTCAACTTCATGCTCAAGAACGCCCGAGGCGTGCTGTGCGTGCCCATGACCATGTCACGCTGCGAGGAGCTCGAGCTGAACCATCAGGTGAGCAACAACACTTCAATGCTTGGCACACCGTTCACAATAACAGTCGACAAGCTTGAGGGATGCACCACGGGCGTCAGCATCAACGACCGCACTGCTACAATTCGCGCCCTTGCCGACCCCGCTTCGCGCCCCGAAACATTCGGCCGTCCCGGACACATAAATCCCCTTTACGCACAGGATAAAGGAGTGTTGCGCCGTGCCGGACACACCGAAGCCGCCGTCGACCTTGCCCGCCTATCGGGTTTGCAGCCCGTTGCCGCTCTCATGGAAATCATGAGCGAGGACGGAAGCATGGCTCGTCTGCCCGAACTGCGCCGCCGCGCCGATGAATGGGGGCTGAAACTCATCTCGATAAAAGACCTGATTGCCTATCGATTGAACCAGGAGTCGCTTGTCGAGAAAGGCGTAGAAGTAGACATGCCCACACAATGGGGACACTTCAGGCTGATTCCTTTCCGTCAGAAGAGCAACGGACTTGAACACGTAGCGATAATAAAAGGCGACCTCGCCGGCGACGACTCTCCCGCACTTGTGCGCGTACACTCATCATGCATGACAGGCGACATCTTCGGGTCGAAACGTTGCGACTGCGGCGACCAGCTCCACCGCGCACTTGAAATGATCGAAAAAGAGGGTCGCGGAGCTGTCGTGTACCTCAATCAGGAAGGCCGCGGCATAGGACTCATGGAGAAGATGAAAGCCTACAAGCTGCAGGAAGGCGGAATGGACACAGTAGACGCCAATATATGCCTCGGACACCTCGCCGACGAGCGTGACTACGGCGTGGGAGCGCAGATACTGCGCGAAATCGGAGTGCGTAAAATGCGCTTAATGAGCAACAATCCGGTAAAGCGCGTCGGACTCGAAG
Organism: Muribaculum gordoncarteri; assembly: GCF_004803695.1. Classification (NCBI taxonomy): domain Bacteria; kingdom Pseudomonadati; phylum Bacteroidota; class Bacteroidia; order Bacteroidales; family Muribaculaceae; genus Muribaculum; species Muribaculum gordoncarteri. The sequence goes on along the minus strand of NZ_CP039393.1, from coordinate 834,674 downwards.
CCTATGGACTTGAAATAACCGAGAACGTGCCTATCGAAGTTGCGCCCAACGAATACAACATCCGTTACATGCGCACCAAAAAAGAGCGCATGGGCCACAATCTGCACATGTAATTAAGGAATATTCCCAATTTTTACGGAGGCCGTCATAAACACATGACGGCTTCTATTGTTATATATGTATGTGGCGCGGGGGAGGTGACAATTTGTCAACCTCTTTTGTCACGTATTGACATTGGCACAATATATGCTAATAGAGTACATGAAAACTGAGTGAAACTGAATAATCACAAAAAAAACATATATCTAACAAATTAAAAATAAAAAGCTATGAATATCCAACCATTGGCTGACAGAGTATTGATAAAGCCCACTCCCGCCGAGGAGAAGACCTTGTCAGGTATCATCATTCCCGATTCAGCAAAAGAGAAGCCCCTGCGCGGCACTGTACTCGCTGCAGGAAAAGGCACTAAGGATGAAGAAATGGTGGTTAAGGAAAATGATGTTGTAATGTTTGGCAAGTACGCCGGCACCGAGATTGAGCTCGACGGTGAAAAGCTTCTCATCATGCGTCAATCTGACATTTTGGCAATCATTAAAGACTAAAAAAAGAGAACAGAAATCATGGCAAAAGAAATTAAATTTGATATCAAGGCTCGCGAAGAGCTCAAGAAAGGCGTTGACGCTCTCGCCGATGCAGTTAAAGTAACTCTTGGTCCTAAAGGCCGCAACGTTATAATCGACAAGAAATTCGGTGCTCCCCACATCACAAAGGACGGTGTGTCGGTAGCTCGTGAAGTAGAACTCGAAGACCCCTTCCAGAACATGGGCGCACAGCTCGTTAAGGAAGTTGCATCAAAGACCGGTGACGATGCAGGTGACGGTACAACCACTGCAACCGTTCTTGCACAGTCAATCATCAACGTAGGCTTGAAGAACGTAGCCGCCGGTGCCAACCCCATGGACATCAAGCGCGGTATCGACAAGGCCGTAGCTGCCGTTGTTGAGAACATCAAGGGTCAGGCCGAGGAAGTAGGCGACGACTTGAAGAAAATCGAGGATGTTGCCCGTGTATCGGCCAATAACGACGCCGAAATCGGTAAGCTCATCGCCGAGGCTATGCGCAAGGTAAAGAAAGAGGGCGTAATCACAGTTGATGAAGCCAAGGGAACCGAAACCACCGTCGACATCGTCGAGGGTATGCAGTTTGACCGTGGCTACATCTCACCCTACTTCGTTACCAACACCGAGAAGATGGAGTGTGAGATGGATCACCCCTATATACTCATCTACGACAAGAAGATTTCATCGCTCAAGGAGATGCTCCCCATCCTCGAGGCTACCGCTCAGAGCGGTCGTCCGCTCCTCATCATCGCCGAGGATGTCGATCAGGAAGCACTTGCAACACTCGTTGTAAACCGTCTGCGTGGCTCACTTAAGATTTGCGCAGTCAAGGCTCCCGGATTCGGCGACCGTCGTAAGGAGATGCTTGAGGACATCGCAGTGCTCACCGGCGGAACAGTTATTTCGCAGGAAAAGGGCATGAACCTTGAAACTTCGACCATCGACATGCTCGGTCAGGCCGAAAAGATTACTGTCAACAAGGAAAATACCACCATTGTAAACGGCTTGGGTTCTAAGGAAGCCATTGCACAGCGTGTGGCTCAGATAAAGGCTCAGATTGAAACCACCACAAGCGACTACGACAAGGAGAAGCTCCATGAGCGTCTTGCCAAGCTTGCCGGCGGTGTGGCAGTGCTTCACATCGGTGCTCCCTCCGAAGTTGAGATGAAGGAGAAGAAGGACCGTGTCGACGATGCATTGAGCGCAACCCGTGCAGCCATCGCCGAAGGAATCGTTCCCGGTGGAGGCGTAGCTTACATACGCAGCATCGCAAGCCTTGAAAACCTCAAGGGCGACAACGATGACGAAAACACCGGTATCGCAATCATCAAGCGTGCTATCGAAGAGCCTATGCGCCAGATCGTAGCCAATGCCGGAGTAGAAGGTGCCGTTGTTATACAGAAGGTTAAGGAAGGTACAGGCGACTACGGTTACAATGCACGCACAGGCGAGTACGAGCACCTCTTTGCAACCGGTGTAATCGATCCTGCAAAGGTAACTCGTGTAGCTCTTGAAAACGCTGCATCAATCGCCGGAATGTTCCTCACCACCGAATGTGTAATTGCCGAGAAGAAGGAAGAGAATCCTGCTCCCGCAATGCCTGCCGGAGGTATGGGCGGAATGGGTGGAATGATGTAATTTCCCACTTAAATTAACACCGAGGCGCACTGTCAATTGACAATGCGCCTCGTCTGTTTTTACCCATAAAGATGTGCACTTAAATGGAGCCGAATATTATGCTGAAAAATATGCCTGCTCGGTTACGCCTCTTCCGAATTAATTACTAACTTTGCATCGAAAATAATCGCGGTAGTAGCTCAGCTGGTAGAGCATTAGCTTCCCAAGCTAAGGGTCGCGGGTTCGAGCCCCGTTTACCGCTCCATCTGCAAAGCACTGATTTTCAATTATATTTGAAGATCAGTGCTTTTATTATTTGCCTGTAATTTCATAAACTTTTATCTGAAAAAATTTGTTTATGATACTGAATTTAGTATCTTTGCACAAAACTACAATATGAGCAAGAAAGAAAAGCTAATAGCGCGCCTCCTGTCATGCCCGAAAGACTTCTCCTACGATGAAGCCCGAACTCTCTTGTGTGCTTTGGGTTTTGAAGAACGAAATAAGGGTAAAACATCGGGTTCAAGAGTTGAATTTGTAAGAGGCAAGGACACTATATTGTTACATAAGCCTCATCCGTCGGGCGAGTTGAAGCCTTACCAAGTGAGGTAACTAACAGAAGTATTAAAGACACTAAAACTTATATAATCATGGGATATTTAAAATATAAAGGTTACACAGGTTCGGTGGAGTTCAGCGAAGAGGATGATTGCTTATTTGGAAAAGTACAAGGGCTTCACGGCACACTCATCTCCTATGAAGGGGATACTGTCGAAGAGATAAGAGCTGATTTTGAGGGTGCAGTAGACGATTATCTCGAAAGCTGTAAAGAACGCGGCATAGAACCGGCAAAGCCATATAGTGGCAAATTCATTGTCAGGATGACATCCGACCTGCACAGTCGTGTTGCTGCAATGGCTGAAGCAACCGGGACGACAATAAACGAGTTTATAACCCGTGCCGTAACGCATGAGCTTGACCACAGCGCAACCGCTTCATAAGTATTTGTATTCCCCTATATAAACGACAACGGCTCCACCTGCATGAGGTGAAGCCGTTGTTATTTAATAAATTAATCTATTAGAGATTGCGGAGGTTGAACTTTGCAAACTCAAGGTCGTTCTGAGCCTTGGCTGCAAGTGACTTGTCGAGCTTTATAGCCTGACGAAGGTTGTTCATAACCATCTTTTCATTGTTGGTGCGGGCACCAAGTATTGCGGTTATATAGAACGTAGTAGCATTGGGGTGAACCACACCTGAAAGTGTATTCTTAGCCTTACTGTAATCCTTGTTGAGAATCTGGGCAAGAGCGGCGTTGTTGGTCTTGCTGTCGCCAAATGCACGTATGGCTGAATTGTAGTCGCCCTGCTTCATGTAGTAAACACCAAGAGCGTCACCAAGAGCGGGAACACCGGCTGCGTTACCAAACTTGGCTGTAGCCTCCTTGTAGTTCTTGTTGAGCAACGACACAAGTCCGAGGTTCATCTGAGCCTCACCGCTTTCGGGAGCGAGGCGTGCAGCCTGAGCGAAGTTGGCTTCAGCAGCCTCATAGTCCTGGTCGATGTACTGACACATACCAAGGTTGTTGTAAGCACGATAATCCTTGGGATAAAGCTCGATGGCAGTATCATAAATCTGAAGACGCTTGTCGTTATTGTCGGTCAGCGTTGCTGCATAAAGTATCTCGTCAACCGAGAGAGCCTTGGGATTCAAGGAGTAGATGTTCATGATCTCCTCGTCGCTCTTGCCTATTACATCGATTGATGCAGTGATGCGAGAGTAACGCAACTGGGGAAGAATCTCCTCGGCAAGCTGATCAAACACTGATGAAAGGTTACGTATTTCACGCTCGCGCTGCTCGGGATCCTTATACATTGAAAGAACACTGAGAATCAACTCCTTATCCTGGATATTGCTTGCTGCAACAAGACGCTGGAAACCTTCCCAGTCCTGAGGAGTGAAGTTGGCGGTCAATTCACCGAATTCCGAGATGTTGTCCTTCTTAAGCTTGTTCTGAACATAGCTCTTGGTATTCTTCTCACGATTCTCGGCCAAACGGGTGTTCAGCTCTACACCACCATCGGGCGATGCATAAGAAGTGATGTTTATTTCCTTGATTTCGCGACGATTGTCCTCATTAGCCTCGGCAATCTCCTGATGGAGGTTATTCATCTCGGCTGTGCGCAGCTGACCGTCACGTATATTGGCCTGATTTATAAGGAACTTTATATCGGCATCAAATTTCTCGTTGATGATGCGCTGGAACTTGTCGGGAGCAATTGCAGGCGACACTGTAGCGGCATCGGCAAGAGCGGCGGTAGCCACAACACCGTCGGCCACCTTAACGCGCGGAAGAGCATACTGCTTACCACCCTGACGCACTGTGAATGCCAGGCTGAGATTGCTCTTAATCATCTCGGGATTGTAGTTATAGCTAACGGGGATGGTCACTGTACCGCCACCGTCGTAGCTGATTACCGGATTGTTACCGCGCACCTTCTCGCCCTGGAATGTGTAGGGGGTCGATGCGATTTCGGTTCCGTTGAATTCAAGGTAGGGAGTCACCGTAACCTCAGCATTCTTCACAAAGAATTTTCCCGGGATTTTACCTGTAACGGTTGCGGGCACCTTTTCACCCACCACCTCAAGCGGATTGGGATTGACCGAGAAGTAATCAGCTCTGAACTGATTCATCTTCTTGCCACAACCTGTAAAAACTAAAGCACTGCCCAAAATGAGCGCATAGCAAAATTTGCTGTTCATGATGATTTTGAATTACTGTATGAATTTAAACGAATAATCGATTTATAGCACTACAAATATACTACAAATTTCAAACATTATTAGCTTAATGCGGCCACATATTTGTTAAATTATCTCATTAATTTCACATCATGTAGCATCGCAACAACATTTAATATCCTTTTATGAAATTATTACACGGAAAATCGTAAATTTGTAGAATCATTTAACCAAAAACTTTCTAAATTCAATTTTTCAGCCGATGAGAAGATGGCGAATTGACGACAGCGCAGAGCTGTACAATATCAACGGATGGGGATTGACCTATTTCTCCATTAACGAAAAGGGACACGTACAGGTGACCCCTCGTGAAGGCTATGCCTCGGTCGACATCAAGGAGGTGCTCGACGAGCTCCAGGTGCGTGATGTGGCAGCCCCGGTATTGCTTCGTTTTCCCGACATTCTCGACAACCGTGTCGAGAAGATATCGAGGTGCTTCAAACAAGCGGCCGAGGAGTACAAATATAACGCACAGAATTTCATCATATACCCGATAAAGGTGAACCAGATGCGACAGGTGGTGGAGGAGATCGTGTCACACGGCAAGAAATTCAACATCGGACTTGAAGCCGGCTCAAAACCTGAGCTTCATGCTGTGCTCGCAATCAACATCGATGAAAACGCCCTCATTATATGCAACGGCTACAAGGACGAGGACTACATCGAACTCGCCCTGCTTGCACAGAAGATGGGTCGCCGCATATATCTTGTCGTAGAGAAGCTTAACGAGCTGACTCTCATAGCCGAAGTTGCCAAGCGACTGAAGATAATGCCTAATATCGGAATACGCATAAAGCTCTCCAGCTCAGGCTCGGGAAAGTGGGAAGAATCGGGAGGCGACCAGTCAAAATTCGGTCTTAACTCAAGCGAACTCCTGCAGGCTCTCGACTTCCTTGTGAAAAACAAGATGACCAGCTGCCTGAAGCTTATCCATTTCCACATCGGAAGTCAAATTACAAAGATACGCCGCATCAAGAATGCGCTGCGCGAGGCTACACAATTCTATGTGCAGCTTACAAAAATGGGATTTGACATCGAATTTATCGACATAGGCGGAGGACTCGGGGTCGATTACGACGGCACCCGCAGTTCGGCAAGCGAAAGTTCGATGAACTACTCAATCCAGGAGTATGCCAACGACTCGGTGTCGGCACTCGTTGACGCCTGCACTAAAAATGGGCTTAAACAGCCTAACATAATAACCGAAAGCGGACGCTCGCTTACGGCTCACCACTCCATACTCATATTCGAGGTACTCGCCACCACATCCCTGCCCCAATGGGACGATCGTGAGGAAATAAGCCCCGACGACCACGAGTTGGCACGTGAGCTGTACGACATCTGGGACAAGCTAAACCAGCCGCGAGTATTCGAGAGCTGGCATGATGCACTTCAGATACGCGAAGAAGCACTTGACCTCTTCAGCCTCGGAATGCTCGACCTGCGCACACGCGCCCAAATCGAGAAACTGTTCTGGTCGATAGCACGCGAAGTGGGTGAAATAGCATCAACGATGAAACACGCACCCGAGGAGCTGCGAAAAATCGCAAAGATGATACCCGACAAGTACTTTGCCAACTTCTCTCTGTTCCAGTCGCTGCCCGACTCATGGGCCATTGACCAGGTGTTCCCCATAATGCCCATATCGCGTCTTGACGAAAAGCCCACGCGTAATGCCACGATACAGGACATCACCTGCGACTCCGACGGAAAGATAGCCAACTTCATATCCAGCCACGGCACATCGACATCACTCCCCGTGCACACCCTGCGCAACAACGAGTCCTACTACATCGGAGTATTCCTCGTCGGAGCCTATCAGGAGATTCTCGGCGACATGCACAACCTGTTTGGCGACACCAACGCCGTGCACATAAGCGTCTACAAGGACCGTTACGAAATCGATCAGATAATCTACGGCGAAACCGTGGACGAAGTTCTCGACTACGTGCAGTACAATCCCAAGAAACTCGTGCGTAACGTGGAAACATGGGTTACCGCCTCAATGAAAGCCGGTCGCATTTCGCCCGAAGAAGGCCGTGAATTCCTCAGCAACTACCGTTCGGGACTATATGGCTACACCTACCTTGAAAACGATTGAAGCCGACGACATGTCACATAATCAACGTTACTTCATGCGCCTCTCCTACAGAGGCGCATCTTTTCACGGGTGGCAGTCACAGCCCAATGCCGTAAGCGTCCAGTCGGCAATCGAACTCGCCATGTCACGAGCATTGCGCACTCCGATAAAAATAACCGGAGCGGGACGAACCGACACCGGTGTCAATGCCCGGCTCATGGTAGCACACTTCGACTTGTCGCAACCCATTACCGACAAAGCCGCGTTATGTCGCAGCCTAAACGCAATGGTCGGGCCCGACATAGCCATCGAGGGAATCTACGAAGTAGCGCCCGATGCACATGCTCGGTTCGACGCCACATCGCGCACCTATCACTACTACACCCACACGGGAAAGTCGCCGTTTCTCTACCCGCTGAGCTGGCAGGAACCCGCATCACCGCTCAACTTCGACATGATGAACCGCGCGGCGGCAATACTGCTCGACATCGACGACTTCACCTCATTTGCCAAACTGCACTCCGACAACAAGACCAACATCTGCAATGTCACACATGCCGAGTGGTCGACAGTCGACGGTGACGCGTCACGCCATGCATTCGTCATTACGGCCGACCGCTTCCTCCGCAACATGGTGCGTGCGGTAGTGGGCACCCTTATCGAGGTGGGACGAGGCAAGATGACGCTCGACCAGTTCAAAAAAGTGGTTGAGGCTCATGACCGATGTGCCGCCGGAACATCGATGCCGCCTCAACCGCTATTTCTTTGGGATATAACCTACCCCTTTGAATATATTTACTAAAAATCAGTCGTGTTGAATATGTTCAACACCTCGGGAGTCAGCTGGTCGCTTATCTCATAGAAAGGAATCCTCACATCGACACTGCCTTCACTGTAAGGTGCTATCTCGTACGGGTTATAGTGAAACACCACATCATATCCCTGAAGATACACATTGTGCGACACATATATCTGATCGCTGAAAAATCCCTTGGCGTCAAGCTCCTTCAATGTCGACACACCGTTGTCGGCCATCAGCTCGCTCTTTATAGCCTTAAGTAACGCGTCACCTGAATCGGGCTTGAACATTACATTGGCATCGATTACCCGGCCCTTGTCAAGATCGTAGGTTAGATAACGCGAGTTGGTGAGTCCGTGGGCTCCGCCGTCATATACGCTCGTCAACACCTCATATACCACATAGTGACGGCTGAAAGTAACGACCGATGAGATCATGTCACGCATATACACCATCGCACCTTCATTGGGCAGCGAGTCAATAGGCTGCATCGTGAACAGATCGGCACCCTCAGGGTTCTCTCCCGCTCTCACCATCGATTCATCGATGTTTATTGCCGGATCGTCAAACATCATCGACAACAGCGAGTCCTGAAGCACCTTTATATTGCAATCACCCATCTTCTCAGGCCATTGCACAGCCATCCTTACAACACTGAACACAGGTATCGAATCGTCAAACACCGCCGAAGCCCCTTTGCAGGCATAGGTACGATCAAGTGTCTTGATTGTCTGCTTTACCTCAAAGTTGACAATACCCTCGGTAGTAACCGAAGCATCGTTATCTCCTTTCGATGCCGATTGACTGCAAGCCGACAAAATCAGCAACCCGGCAACCATAGGCGTGTAAAATTTCAAATTCATTTTGCTATATATTATTTTATTGTACAATATGCAACAATTGCATCCTGCATTACACAGTAACTAACGTTAGTATAACAACGCACATTCCTTTTTGCTTATTTCCGTAACATATTTGTAACCCTCCGGCGGGTTGTTTATTATTATATATATGTATATTCACACGAAAAATTGACCAATTAATAGGTAAAATCAACCTAATTGCGCAAAAAAGCAACTTTGTGCATAGAAAAGTTTTAGTAATTCGATTAAAATTACTTACTTTGCACTGCAAAATCGCAAAAAACATTTATTAATAATAAAATTTTTACAACTATGTCAGAAATTGCATCTCGAGTTAAGGCTATTATCGCTGACAAGCTCAACGTTGACGAAAATGAAGTAACTGAAAACGCAGAATTCACCAAGGACCTTGGCGCAGATAGCCTCGACACCGTTGAACTCATCATGGAGTTTGAGAAAGAATTCGGCATCACTATCCCCGATGACAAGGCTGAAGGCATCACTACAGTTAAGGATGCTATCGACTACATCGAAGCTGCAAAGAACTAATTTTTTACACTCTGACTTCCTTATAAATTAAATGGAATTAAAGAGAGTTGTTGTAACAGGTCTTGGAGCGCTGACACCCATAGGCAACGATGTGGACACCACATGGAAGAATGCCCTCGAAGGTGTAAGCGGAGCCGGACCTATTACCCATTTTGACGCCTCAAAGTTCAAGACTCAATTCGCTTGTGAGGTTAAAGGCTTCAATGTAGCCGATCATTTCGACCGCAAGAAAGCCCGCACCCTCGACCTCTATGCACAGTATGCTCTCGTAGCTGCCGAGCAAGCAGTGAACGATGCCAAGCTTACCGACGAGGACATCAACAAGGATCGAATCGGAGTCATCATTGCAGCAGGCATCGGCGGACTTCACACATTTGAAGAAGAAGCCGGATACTATGCAATGCACGAGGACATGGGGCCAAAATACAATCCTTTCTTCATCCCCAAGATGATTGCTGACATTGCATCGGGTCACGTATCCATGCAATATGGCTTCCACGGCCCCAACTATGGTGTCGTTTCGGCCTGTGCATCATCAACCAACGCTCTTATCGACGCATTCAACCTAATCCGTTTGGGCAAGGCCGATGCCATTGTCACAGGCGGTGCCGAGGCTGCAATCTTCCCTGCAGGCGTTGGAGGCTTCAACTCTATGCACGCATTATCGACTCGCAACGACAGCCCTGAAACGGCATCTCGTCCCTTCAGCAAGTCACGCGACGGTTTTGTAATGGGTGAAGGTTCGGCAGTCCTCGTACTCGAGGAGCTCGAACACGCAAAGGCACGTGGCGCCAAGATATACGCTGAAGTTATCGGAGGCGGTATGTCGGCCGACGCTTACCACCTTACCGCAACCCATCCCGAAGGACTCGGAGCAAAGCTTGTAATGCAGAATGCTCTTGAGGACGCAGGTTTGAAGCCCGAAGAAATCGATTATATAAATGTTCATGGTACATCGACACCGGTCGGCGATGTTTCCGAGGTGAAAGCCATCAAGGAAGTGTTTGGCGACCATGCCTATAAGATGAACATCAGTTCCACCAAGTCAATGACCGGACACCTGCTCGGTGCCACCGGAGCTCTCGAAGCCCTCTTCTGCGTGAAGTCGGTGCAGAACGACATCGTTCCCCCCACCATCAATCACGACCCAGAGGATCAGGACGAAGAGATTGACTACAACCTCAACTTTACATTTGACAAAGCGCAGAAGCGCCCGGTAAACATCGCCTTGTCCAACACATTCGGATTCGGCGGTCACAATGCCACTGTCATTGTAAAGAAATATGCCGAATAATCGACATTAACCTAATACATCGCAGCGGACGGCCTTTTGGTCGTCCGCTGCTCTTTTTTATTCTGACAAACACATATATAAAGTCGATTACGCGCCAAGACATTATGTCTGGCACGCAATCAAATTACAAACATCAAACAAAGTTTAATAATCCCGCCGCTACGCGACACCAATTACAAACCACCAAACAGAATCATCAACAAATTCTATTGCAATAGGCAATGTGTGCCGTATTGCCCTTTTATAACACCTCTTGTCAATTAATGGTTCACACGAAATTATGAATAAATAAAAATAGTATGAATTTTTTTTGTTAAATTTGAGCATGGATAAAAAATATATCTTTCAACTTGAAATGAAGGTACGTGATTATGAAGTCGATTCCGAAGGAATCGTAAACAATGCCATATATCTTCACTATCTCGAACACACCCGCCATGAATTCTGCGAATGGGCGGGACTCTCATTCCGTGCCATGCACGAGCAAGGCATCGACCCCGTCCTGAACAAGGTCGAAATCACCTACAAGACCCCGCTCCGTCTTGGCGAGCGATTTGTGAGCAAACTCAACATAACGCGCAACGGAGCGCGATTCGTATTCATTCAGGACATATACAACATGCAGGGGCAGCCCGTAGTAACATCCAAGGTGAGCTGTGTCGCGACACGTAACGGACGACTCACCCGAGGTGACGAACTTGCCGAAGCGTTCAAGAATTATCTGTAATTAAATGACCGATCCCTATCTCATAGCATTTGCATCGTTACGCTCCATCAATCGCCGATTGGCCGAGGAAATACTTTCCCGCACCGGCGACGAAGCGACATTCTTTACCCTCCCCAAGAGTAAGCTGTCGGCAATAATGGGGTGCTCCAATCGGCTATTCGACTCCGATTACCGCGCCGAGTTGATGCAACGTGCCCGAAATGAGGCGCGATTCATCGATGAGAACAGGATTCACACACTATATTTCCGCAACAGCGACTATCCTTCGCGATTGACTGAGTGCGACGACGCACCACTGATGCTTTACACTCTTGGAGAGTGTGACATCAATGCCCGTCACATAATCAGCATCGTGGGAACGCGTCACGCAACACCTTACGGCGTCGACTTCGTAACGCGCCTCATCGACGACCTCGCGGCAAAGCTCGACTCTCCGCCCGTTATCGTGAGCGGACTTGCTTATGGCATCGACATAGCCGCCCATCGGGCCGCCATGAATGCCGGGCTGCCTACCGTTGCAGTCCTGGCCCACGGCCTTAACACCATATACCCTGCGGCTCACCGTAACGCGGCAGCCGAAATAGTGCATAAAGGAGGCATGCTCGTCACCGACTACATGTCGAAAAGCGTTATGCACAAAGGCAATTTCGTGGCTCGCAACCGCATTGTAGCCGGGCTTGCCGACTGCCTCGTCGTAGCGGAATCGGCCGAAAAAGGTGGTGCACTCATCACTGCAGGCATCGCAGCGGCCTACAACCGCGATGTCATGGCACTTCCCGGAAGGACATCCGACAAATACAGTCGCGGATGCAACCGGCTGATAGCATCCAACGTAGCGGCACTCATCGACGGTGCCGATGCGCTCATCGAGGCGATGCAGTGGAAATCAAAGCCGACCGAAGGCACACAAGAGGAGCTGCCCGTCACGATGTCACCCGACGAACAATCGATAGCCGACTACCTCACCGCCAATGGCGAGGGATGCATCAATGAAATGTGCGTCACGCTCGGCATCCCCATAAGCCGATTGATGACTACGCTTATCGACATGGAGTTCAAAGGCATTATTATCACCTATCCCGGCGGTAAATACCGACTTTCGTAAAACATCACAGGCTGTGTGCGCGTTAGATTCTATATAACAACCAAAATTCAAAGACTATCATGAGCACTAAAAAAATTCAACCATCAGAAATGATAATCAATCCCGACGGTACAATCTTCCACCTACACCTTCTTCCCTCCCAGTTGACCGACCGAATAATCCTCGTGGGCGATCCGGGACGAGTAAACATGGTAGCTGAATTTTTCGACACCAAGACATTTGAAGTGTCGTCACGTGAATTTCACACCATAGGTGGCACCTATAAGGGAAAACCCATAATGTGTCTTAGCCACGGCATAGGCCCCGACAACATCGACATTGTGATCAACGAGCTCGACGCACTTGCCAACATCGACTTCGCCACCCGTGAAGTAAAGCCTGAACACCGCACACTCACCCTCGTGCGCATAGGCACATCGGGAGCGTTACAGCCCGAACTGATTGTCGGCACACCCGTCATAGCCGCTCATGCAATAGGATTTGACGGTGTGCTCAACTACTATGCCGGACGCAACGAAGTGTGTGACATCGACTATCAACAGGCTTTCTGCGATTATGTACACTGGAATCCGTTATGGGCAAAGCCCTACGTAGTGCCTGCCGACAAGGAGCTTGTTGAGCGCATAGGCCGTGACGACATGGTGAGAGGTCACACTATATCGGCTGTAGGTTTCTATGGCCCGCAAGGCCGCGAACTTCGATTGCCGCTCGCCAATCCCGACTTGAACAGCCGCATCGAGAAGTTCCGTTACAACGGCGAACCCGTCACCAACTACGAAATGGAGAGTGCGCCATTGCAGGGACTGTCACTGCTGCTCGGACACAAGGCGATGACCGTGTGCTCAATAATCGCAAATCGCGTGTCGACCAACGCAACACCCAATTACAAAACAGCAATTCACGACTTGATAAAGACCGTGCTCGAACGCATCTGACCCACAGTCGGCGACACGGTCAAGAACTATCCGACAAAACATCAACATAACATCGAAATGAATCGTAAAGCTACACCAATCCTGCTGCTCACGGGCTATCTCGGGAGCGGTAAGACAACTTTGCTCAATCACATTCTCTCCAATGAACGAGGCATTAAGTTTGCCGTAATCGTAAACGACATCGGCGAAGTCAACATCGACGCAACCCTCATACAGAAAGGCGGAATCGTAGGACAGGACGATTCCGGCGACCTCGTGGCGTTGCAGAACGGATGTATATGCTGCACATTGAAGATGGATCTCGTAAAGCAGTTGCAGGACATCGTCGCTACACGCAAATTCGACTATATCGTAATCGAGGCAAGCGGAGTGTGCGAGCCCGCACCTATCGCGCAGACCATCGACGCAATGAGTCAGATGGACGACTATTCAACCGTATTCGGCATAAAGCCTCCCTATCTCGACTGCATCGTAACCGTGGTCGACGCCCTTCGCATGAAGAGCGAATTCAGCTGCGGCAACTCACTCACAAAGCATGACATCGACCAGGACGACATAGAGAATCTCGTAATTCAACAGATTGAGTTCTGCAACATAATCCTCCTCAACAAGATATCAGAAGTCACGCCCGAAGAGGCCGGACTCATAAAGAGCATCATACGCACCCTACAGCCAAAGGCCCGTATTATAGAGTGTGACTATGCCGATGTTCCGCTTGAGGACATAATCAACACACGGCTCTTTGACTTCGAGTCGGTGGCCACTTCGGCGACATGGGTGCATGAGATAGAAAAGCCTCTTGATGATGATGATGACGATGACGACGAGCATGAATCGCATCATCACCATCATGACGAGCACCACCATGATGAGCACCATCATCATTGCGACTCGCATCACCATCACCACCATCACGATGGAGAGGGTGAAGCCGAAGAATACGGTATAGGGACATTTGTCTACTTCCGCCGCCGTCCGTTCAACTTTGACAAGTTTGACCGTTATGTCAACATGAATTGGCCGGCAAACGTAATACGCACCAAGGGCGTGCTCTACTTCAGCCACAATCGTGACATGTCGATTCTTTTCGAGCAAGCCGGTGTACAGAAGAAAATTACCGAAGCGGGTCTGTGGTATGCAACAGCTCCCGAAGAAGAACTACGCCAATTGATGCAATACGAGCCCGGACTTGCACGCGACTGGGATGATGTCTACGGCGACCGCATGATCAAACTCGTGTTCATCGGTCAGCATCTCGACCGTGACGCAATAGCATCGGCACTCGATGCCTGTCTGGAGAAAGAGTGATTGCACTCTTTCTCCTACTCTATCCTGCCGATGCACGGCGATAGAGCACAATACCTATTATTATGTAGATTACATTGGGAATCCACATCGCTACAAATGGCGATGTGTAACCCGATATTGCAAATGACGATGTAACGGTAGTGAACAGGATGTAACTGAAGCTGAGCACAAGGCCTATGCCAATGTTTATACCCATTCCGCCCTTGACTTTCTTGGACGAAAGCGACATTCCTATCAGAGTCAATATGAACGCTGCCGCGCATATCGCATAGCGGCGTTCATTCTCTATTTCAAATGACTTTATATTGGCCACACCACGCAATTTCTGACGGGCTATATACTCCTGAAGCTGCGGGGAGGTCATCTTCTCATGGTCGGTTTCCGATATCAGGAAGTCCCTCGGCTCAATGGGGATGATGGTATCGAGGCGCGAACCCTTGGTTATCTTTTCAGTCATTCCCTCGATGTCACGTATCATGTAGTCACGCACCTGCCATTGATAAAGTGTATCCCACTTTATGGTTGTGGATGTGAGTCGCGACACAAGCTTCTTGCCGTCAAACTTGTCAAGCGAGAATCGATATCCGGTCTTTGTCGTATTGTCAAATCGGCTCATATAGGCAATTTCGCCCGGAGCCACCATGAGCTGAATGTTGCTGCCGTAGTCTACGCGCTTATTCTTCACGTAGGTATTGGTGTATTCAAGTCGCTTGATGTTGGCCGGCGGTATGATATAGGCGCTCAGCACCCATGTTGAAGCGGCAATTACAGCAGCCGAAACCATGTATGGCACCATAAGTCGCTTAAAGCTGACGCCCGACGACAGCATCGCTATTATCTCGGAATTGTCGGCAAGCTTGGATGTGAAGAATATCACCGCAATAAATGTGAAGAGCGGGCTGAACTGATTGGCAAAATAGGGGAGGAAGTTGAGGAAGTAGTCAAAGACGGTAGCCTTCAACGGAGCTTTCAGGAATGCGTCAAGCTTCTCGTTGATGTCAAACATCACCGTTATGGCCAGAATCAGCACGATTGCAAATATATACGTGCCAAGGAACTTCCTTATTATGTATCGGTCAAGAATCTTAAACATGGCAGTCTTTCATCAAGTTTAGGTCACAACCGACGAGTGACACGTTCAACCATCACATCCTTCCACGCCTTGAAGTCACCGGCAAGAATGTGCTTGCGTGCTTCGCCCACAAGCCACAGGTAGAATGCCAGATTGTGTATCGACGCAATCTGCATACCCAAAATCTCCTGTGCGGCAAAGAGGTGACGCACATAAGCCTTCGTATAGAAACGGTCGACATAGCTCGGGCCGTCCTCCTGCAGGGGCGAGAAGTCATCGGCCCACTTCTTGTTGCGCATATTCATGATGCCGTGGGCGGTAAAAAGCATTCCGTTTCGGCCGTTACGTGTAGGCATCACGCAGTCCATCATGTCGACACCTCGTTCGATCGCTTCAAGTATGTTGGCCGGTGTGCCGACTCCCATCAGGTAACGCGGCTTGTCGGCGGGAAGTATCTCATTGACTACCTCGATCATGTCGTACATCACCTCGGCAGGTTCCCCTACGGCCAGGCCGCCGATGGCGTTACCGTCGGCGCCAAGGTCGGCAACCGTCTTGGCCGACTCACGGCGCAGGTCGGCATAAGTGCATCCCTGCACAATCGGGAAGTAAGCCTGCGAGTAACCGTATCGGCCCTCGGTTTCCTTATATCGCTTCCATCCGCGTTGGAGCCATCGCGTGGTAAGTCCGAGTGATTTCTTGGCGTAATCGTAGTCGGCTGTTCCCGACGGGCACTCATCGAGCGCCATCATTATGTCGGCACCTATCGAGCGCTGTATGTCGACAACGCCCTCAGGCGTGAACAAGTGCTTAGACCCGTCGATGTGACTGCGGAAATAGGCACCCTCCTCTTTCAACTTTCGGTTGGCCGACAACGAAAAGACCTGAAAGCCTCCACTGTCGGTGAGTATGGGCTTTTTCCAGCCGTTGAACCGGTGCAGTCCTCCGGCGCGTTCCAGGATGTCAATGCCGGGACGCAGATATAGATGATATGTGTTGCCCAGAATTATCTGAGCCCTTATGTCTTCGTCCAGTTCACGCTGATGTACGGCCTTTACCGATCCCACGGTGCCTACAGGCATGAATATAGGGGTTTCTATGGGGCCGTGATCGGTTGTTATCAATCCGGCTCGCGCATTACTGAACTTATCGGTAGCTTGTAACTCAAATTTCATAATAGAGTGCAAATTTACTATCTTTGGCGGCAAAAAGCAACTCTAAGAGCGTGCATTTGCACTATTTACACAATCGCCGGCCACTGCAATAGTCAATTTGTCGACCGACAGATGCTCACGCGCCACTTCGGCAAGCCGTTGAGGTGTCAGCGAATTTATGGCATCGACCTGTTGCTCGAAGTATTTGTCGGGGGTGAACGCCACTTTTTGGTTTATGTAGTAGTCCATGATGTCAAATGCCGAATCAAGTGTCGACGCAAGGCTCGACATTGCGTAACGCTGCAACCGTTGCATTTCGCCCGTTGTGAAATCGCCCGTGCCAAGACGCTCTATCTCCTTGATTGACTCATCGATCAAAACATCGACATAACGATTGTCGGTAGATGTGGCAATCTGCATCAGACCGCCTTCGGGATGTCCGAGCAGATAGGACTGGATGCCATAGGTGTAACCCTTGTCCTCCCTTATGTTACGCATCAGCCTGCTGCCGAAGTATCCGCCAAGCGCCATAATGAGCAGCCGCAACTCTATGTAGTCGGGATGTTGGCGGCTTATTGTGGGAATGCCCATGCGCACGGCACTTTGAAGCATACCCTCCATCTCAATTAACCGTCGTGAATCATTCTCAGCCTTGAACGGCACAAACTTAAGCTCTACGCCACGGCTTGAATCAATGTCGATCGAGCCGAACGTGCGGTTGACAAGCTCCTCAAGCTCCGGCGTGACATGACCGGCAAGATAGAGCGTCATCGTGGGTGCTCCCTCACCGTTACGACCGGGTCGATAAGTGCCCTCATAGTTACGTGCCGCGTCATCGACAGTCATCGACAGTACATTATCGGGAGTGTCCATCCTTGCAAGCGGATGATTGTCACCCATCAGCAACCGGTTTATCTCGCAAGTGGCATAGTATTCCACTTTCTCGCGCAGGAGCTCGATGGTGCGTGCCGTTTTCTCCTTTATTACGCCCCACTCCCTTTCGGGAAATGACGGTTCCACAATCATTTCGGCCAAAAGCGGCATCACATTGTCGGCCCGTGAATTAAGCGTAAACAGGTTCATGAACGCATGGTGGGAATTGACACCCGAAGCAATGCGGGCACCGTTGAATTCGATGCGGTCGGCTATTTCCACGCCGGAGTGATGTCGGGTTCCTTCCTGCATCAGGCTCAATGTCATTGTAGGCAACGATATCGAGGGTGACTCGGCTATACCCCCGTCCCACACGCAGGTAAGTCGGCACACATCCTGGCTGCCGTGGTCGATAACCTTAAGCGGCAACCCGTTGTCAAGCGTCATGACACGTATCGACGGCACGCTCAGATGTCCGAAGCTGCTCACCTGTGGAGGAGTTTTTCTGTCAGGGTGCTGCATTATTGCTTTTCTTCAAGAGTTTTACAAAGTTCAACGGCTCTCTTCAAGTCATCGGGGGTGTCGATGCCTATTGTAGGACACTCGGTCACACCCACCTTTATCTTATAACCGTTTTGCAGCCATCGAAGTTGTTCAAGCGACTCGGCAAGTTCAAGCGAACTTTGATGAAGCGAAGTCAACTCGGCAAGAGTTGCAGCCCTATAGGCATACATACCCACATGAGTGTAGAAGGTGCATCGGTCGATCCACTCCTGCCACTTAAAGTTGCGCACATAGGGGATTATGGAGCGGCTGAAGTAAAGCGCATTCATGTTGTCGTCAAACGTGACCTTGGGGGTATTGGCATCAAACAACGCCTCAAAGCCCAGCGCCGGATCAAACTTGCGCACGAGAGTGGCTATGCGTGTCGACTCGTCGTCGAAGCAACGTTTCACCTCAGCTATCTGCGACGGATCGATAAACGGTTCATCGCCCTGGATGTTTATTACCACATCGGCATCGGAACCTATGTTGCAATAGGCCTCATAGCATCGGTCGGTGCCGCTGCGATGGGTTGCAGCCGTCACGACAACCCTGCCGCCGAAACCTTTTACCGCCTCGGCAATGCGGTCGTCGTCGGTCGCCACATACACTTCGTCAAGCTCCATTGAAGCACGACGATACACCCGCTCTATCATCGTCATTCCGCAAATGTCGGCAAGCGGTTTTCCGGGGAAACGTGATGACGCATAACGCGCCGGTATGATACCAATGAATTTCATAACTCTACTCTATTTATTTGATCTGTTTTTTATCTCTTTTCTTAAGCCACGACGGCACTATGCACACACCGATTATGAGGTAGACATAGTAGGTGATTATGCGCCAGAACAGTGCGATTATCAGAGCTATTCCGGCATTTTGGAGCATATCGCCGTAGTATTCGGTAAACAGCCATTCGCTCACACCGCTGCCGCCGGGCGTGGGGCTGAACATCAGTATGGCCCACACTACAAACTGACGGCCAAACACCACAAGCTGGTCGGCCGAGGGCACAAAGCCGAGAAACAAGGCATTTACGACAAGATAACGCGATATCCACGACACTGTCGTCGCGGCAAACGCCTCAATCCACCATCCGGCTGAACGGTGTCGTAAATCCTTGGAGGTGGCGACCATGCTGTCGCCAAGCGAAATGACGGTAGGCTGCCATCGGCGCAGCAACCTGAATCCGAAGAGCCACACCAAAGCCTTGCGTATTGCATGAGGCTTAACAATTATACCCACAAAGAGCACAACGGTCCAAAGCAATATAAGGGCATATACACACCAGAACACCCAACGGATTCCTATCTCAAACTGACTGTGACCGAAACCAAAAAGCTCCTTTGACGGCACAAATGCCACTATAAGCGGACATGACAATACAAAGAAGAGCTCGTCAAGGAACAGCGTAGTCATTGTCAACGTAGTGGCACGACCGAGATTAACACCTTCACGATGAAGGAATATCATGCCGAGCGACGAGCCTCCTACAGTCGACGGAGTAATAGCCGAGGTAAATTCACACATCATGCACACCCTCACTGCCGGCCCCCATCGGAGCTCCTTGTCGGTCAGCACCCTGAATCGCCAACTATAACCGAAGTCACGCCCCAGCATGAACACCCACGCCAAGGCAATGCCCCATATAACGCGATTGGTGAAATGCACCGTGTGCCACACTTCGGGATCAAACTCCCTGTAGAAGAGCCACACTACGACACAAAGCCCTATGGCTACAGGGACCAGCACCCTCCAAAGGCCTAATCGTGATGACATTTCTTTATCGGATTCAGTAAACCTTGTCATTTTTCTCTCCGTATCGCTGACAATTATTCTACTACAAAGTTAACCCCTTTATCCCTAATTAGGAAATAATTTATCGCTTCATTCACTATGAGCCCGCATGACGATTGAAAAGGCAACGATTTTGCAGGAACGTGACAAATAATTAAATTTGCTCCGCTATTTAAGCCGACTACCAATCATGAACATAATAAAGACCATACTAAAGCTTGCGGCAGGCCTGATAATAGGCGCTTCGGCGGGAATGATATTCGTGACGCTGGGAATTGTCATTTTCACCGACATGTCGTTCGACACTTTTCTTCACAAGCTTGCGACAATAAATATAAGCGACGGAATAACCGGAGGTGCGATAGGAGTATTGAGCGCAATCATAGCGGTGCCCTTACTTGTATTGATACATGAAGGAGGGCATATTGTGTGCGGTCTTATATCGGGGTATCGCTTCGTGTCGTTCCGCATATTCAACATGACGCTGATAAAGGATAACGGACGACTGCGCATCAAGCGTTACGCCATAGCAGGCACAGGCGGACAGTGCCTGCTCACCCCACCCGACAAACCCGACGACAAAGTACCCGTAATCCTTTACAATTCAGGCGGAGTATTGGCCAACTTACTCGCGCTGATAGCGGCTTTAGCCATTCTGCTGACCGTTGAGCTGAAGACATTCGTTCATGAATTTATATTGATATTCATCTTCATCGACATTATCTTCATCATAATAAACGGGGTGCCGATGAAAGTAGGCGGCATAAGCAACGATGCAATGAATGTCCTGTCATTGTCACGCAACAAGCTTGCCCGGCGTGGATTCATCATGCAACTCCGCGCCAATGCCCTGATTCAGGAAGGAATACGCCCCAAAGACATGCCTCGGGAATGGTTTATCGACACGGGCGCAGTCAACTACAAGGATGCGCTTGAGTTCTCAATGGACATGATGAGGGCGTCGCGACTGCTCGACATGATGCAATGGGAGGAGGCATACAGGTTGTTCGATGAATTCTACCGTCACAAATCGGAGATAATCCCAATCTATGCCAAAGAGGTGGAGTGTGAGCTTCTGTTTACTTCGCTTGTCACAGGACGCATCGAACAGGCCCGAGAACTATTCACCGACGAACTGAAAAAGTACATAACGCAATATCAAAGCATGATGTCGTCAAAACCGAGAGTGCTTTGCGCCGTGGCCCTATTCATGGAACATGACCGAGCCAAAGCCCTGTCAATATATGAGTCGGTGCAGCGACATAGCGATGACTACCTGATGCAAGGCGAGGTGCTAAGCGACCTCGACATAATGAAAACGATTCTCAACGACAACACTGCCGAGGATTGTGTTGCATCTTTGGCATAAAAAGGGTAACTTTGCGCCAAAATAAATTCACTTAAAGACTATGGCTCAGAAACCTTCAATTCCCAAGGGAACGCGTGACTTCTCGCCCATCGAAATGGCGCGACGCAATTATATATTCGACACAATACGTGAGGTGTTCCATCTATTCGGATTCCGTCAAATCGAAACTCCGGCAATGGAGAACCTGTCAACACTTATGGGGAAATACGGCGAAGAAGGCGACAAGCTCCTCTTTAAGATTCTGAACTCGGGCGACTACCTGCGCGGAGCCGACCCCGCACTGCTCGACGCCCGCGAAAGCACCGGCAAGCTCACATCGCAACTGTGTGAAAAGGGATTGCGTTACGACCTCACGGTTCCATTTGCGCGTTACGTTGTCCAGCACCGTAACGAACTTCAGTTCCCTTTCAAGCGATTCCAGATTCAGCCCGTGTGGCGTGCCGACCGACCGCAGAAAGGCCGTTACCGCGAATTTTACCAATGTGACGCCGACATTATAGGCTCCGACTCGCTCATCAACGAGATTGAGCTGCTCCAACTCATCGACCAGGTGTTTACACGCCTCAACATAAACGTGACGATAAAGCTCAACAACCGCAAGGTACTCGCCGGAATAGCCGAACTGATAGGCGCACCCGACAAGCTTGTCGACATAACTGTGGCCATCGATAAAATCGACAAAATAGGCATCGACAACGTGAACGCCGAGCTGCGTGAACACGGACTCTCCGATGAAGCTATCAACGCCCTGCAGCCCATCCTTTCAATCTCGGGAAGCGTAGCCGAGCGACTCGCCACAATGGAGGGCATCCTCGCCTCTTCGGAAATAGGACGAAAAGGCATCGAGGAGCTGCGCGAAGTCATCGGTGGCACCGAAAGACTCGGACTCAATGCCGAGCTCGACCTTGATGTGTCGCTCGCACGAGGCCTCAATTACTATACCGGCACAATAATCGAGGTAAAGGCTTGTGATGTTGCAATAGGCTCAATCACCGGCGGCGGCCGATATGACAATCTTACCGGCGTATTCGGAATGCCGGGCGTGTCGGGCGTGGGCATATCGTTCGGAGCCGACCGCATCTACGATGTTCTCAATGCACTCGACCTCTATCCGGCCGACGCACTCGACACGGTCAAGGTGATGTTTACCAACTTCGGCGAGAGCGAAGCCCGTGCATCGATGCAGATGATAAAGCATCTTCGCACAGCCGGAGTGTCGGCCGAGATATTCCCTGAAAATTCCAAGATGAAAAAGCAGATGGCTTATGCCAACGCATTGGCAATACCATTCGTTGCCATAGTCGGAGAAACCGAACTTGCCGAAAACAAGGTAACGCTTAAAAACATGACAACGGGCGATCAGGAACTCCTCACCCTCGAAGAGTTGATAAAACGCCTCGCCGACTAATAATAACACAAACAACGTACATAATAAAGGCCTTCAGCACTACGCCGAAGGCCTAATTTTTATAGTTTCACACCTCACAAGACGCAAATCAATCACAAATATTTGCAAAGTCACATTACAAAAAGTAGAGATTTCGCTTAATTTAAATCAACATTATATTTAGTATTAATTTTATAAACGATAATATTAATCAATAAAAATATTATATTTGTACAATATATATCAAATCTATGAAATATTATATTAAGTTATTATTTGCTATACTCATTCCGATTTTTATTGCTTGTTCAGATTCAACAACAAAGAAAAATCTTATTTTAGCAGAATCATTAATGACAGAACAACCTGATTCTGCCTTATCCATATTGCGCAATATAAATTCAACTTCACTGAAAGGATATAACCAGGCCTTATATGCTGTATTATATTCTCACGCTCAATATCGCAATTATATTATTGAAATGAACGATTCGTTAATATCTATTGCTGTAAACTATTTTCGAGAACATAATGACAAGAATCATCTTATGACGGCCCTATATTGCCAAGGAAGAATCCGCGTTTATAATGGTAATTATAGCGGAGGGATGATATCATCAATCGAATGTGAAGAAATTGCCTTACAATTAAAGGATAATTATTATTTAGGTAGAGCATATGAATTAATGGGTGAAATATTCAATGAAACATATGACGATGAAAAAGCCATTGACAAACTACACAAATCAGCTGAACATTATAATAAATCAGGGAGAAATGACAATTACCGTTATGTCATGATTGATTTAGCAGCAAGCTATGCCAACCATGGAGAATACAATAGATGTATCGAGTTATCTGACAGTATAATGGACAATTATATTAATGATAAATCGCTTATAAATTACGGCAAATATCGACAATTAATCTCTTTATATAAATTACAACAATATGATAGATTAATGGATAATATAAATTTTTTATTTAAAAACTCAGACAAACAATCTATTCCCAATTGCTATATATACCTAATACGACTTGCCATAAGTCAAAAAAAATTAGATTTAGCAAAATTCTATTTAAGTGAGCTAAAATCTTTAGAAGATAACTATGACCAGTTAACATTAAAACAAATGGAATATGAATATGCAATAGGCTGTAATAACTATAATGACGCATTAGAAATAATTCTTGATTTACAAACTAAAAAAGATTCTATTTTTTATTCTATAATTGAAAATAATGTTCCAAGTGCTATTAGTGAATATTATAAATATCGCTCTTTGAAATCAGAGTCTGATATTGAAAACCATAAGATAAAAATATTATTGTTAATTGTAATTTCTATTTTTATATTATGCAGTGTAATATATTATCTTCATGAAAAAGTAAAACATAAAGAATATAAATTAAAACAACAAATACACGAATTGAAGGATTCAATTTCAACACTAAATATTAAAAATAGCTCAATTACAAAAAATAAACAATACAGCGAACGTCTTCAAAAGAGTATTGCTAGATTAATTAAAGAAAAATTTGAGATTGTAAATAATATTTGTGATGAATTATTCGCATATAACGATGATGAACCTAAACAAAAACAGAAAATAATAGCGCGTAAAGCTCAACAGATAATCGAGGATATGAAAGGTCATAAATTCAGATCTGAACTTGAGCATAACCTAAACCAAGACTTAAACGGAATCATAACAAAACTTAGAGAAGAAATGCCTCAGCTCTCCAAATATGATATTAATTTTCTTATTTACACTTTTGCTGGATTCTCAACAAAATCAATTTGCATATTCACCAACTTAAAAAGGCCTAGTGTATATTCCAAAAAGAAGAGATTGAAAGAGTATATTATCAAATGTAACCCCCAAAATGCGAATTTATTCGTATGTAACATACACTAAAACGCTACATTCCAATTAATTACTTATCCAATTATCCTTTCGACATTTTAATTCCATGATTATCAAAGCATTACTCATTTGCATGAATAATAATTTTATATCCCCTGAAAATCAACGCATTATACTCCTATTTGCATAATATCTCTAAATATTTTCCTCTTTGAAATATTTTTTATCTGCCTTAAATTTGTGTAAAACAAATTAACATTTATGAAAAAAATATTTCTTACATTACTATGCATTGTTTCTGTGGCATTTAATTGGTCACAAATTAATGCTGAAAACGAATCTGAGTGCAACAATAGTGTTATTAATATTACTATTAGGGAGAAACCAGATTCTAATATTAAACCACATGATGAAACTATTTCTGTTGTATCATGGTACCATAATGATACTATTAACTTCTCATTTGAATCTTATGAAGGGAATGCCTGGTTTTCAATAACAAACATTAATACCGGTCAAAAATATACATGTTCATATTCCACGCTTCAACATCCTATAAGTATAAATATAGGAAATACATCTGGTATTTATCAAATAAATATAAAAACCACTATTGGCTCCGAATATGAAGGTTGGCTAACTCTTTAAAACATCATTTTAAACACTAACAATTTTAATTATGAAAAATTTACTATTTATTCTATCATTTTTCGTCCTATTTGGATGCAATAATGAATCTCCATTATTATTTCAAGAAAAAGTAAATCAACAATCCGACAAAGCAATCGAATTAATGTGCGAGTTTTGGTATAGGACCAATCCCAACAGTAGATCAGAAGCTAAGCCGATGGTTATTTCAGTGAAAGATGAATCTATAACATTGAAAAATTATCTGAATAATAAAGATATTGATTCTATTGCGGAGATAAAAGGTATAAACTTTGATACAATTCGCACATCAATAAGTATTATTGAATTCATTGTTAATGGGGAAAAAGGATTTTCTATAGTTTCAGACGACTACAGATTGAATAAGGTTTATGCATTCTGTGAAAAAGGCAGTATTACTGATACCATTTCAATTCCCACACTTAAGTTAGTAATTGACGACATTCAACATTTAGTGCAATCTGATATAATTGAATATTACAATACATCCAATTATTCCAGAAGCAATATTAATGAAGAAATACTTATAGACCCTATAGTAAAAACTCAATGGGGACAAGGACATCCATACAATGATAAAATACCCGTATGCTATACAGAAAATCACAATCACAATATGCCGTTAGGATGCGTATCTACTGCAGTTGCTCAAGCAATAACTAAATGTAAACATTATCTAGGAGAATCACGGGAAACATTAGCTATGCAATTTGACTTTCTAACTGAAATCGCAAGAATTGAAGCGGGCACATATAGAGGCGAATATGTAGCTCCATTCACTAAAGAAATCGCATATGGATGCAAAACTAAATTTGGGTGTAATTCAAGTTCTGCGACATTAAAAGATGCATATAATTATTTAAAATGGCAAGGATACAATTGTAGTTATGCAAATGGAGAGATAGATGATAATGGACTGATTAATAATCTAAAAAAAGGCTATCCACACATAATAGGAGGAATTTCTAATGATAACGAATTCGCACATGCTTGGATTATTGATGGATATTCTAGTAAATATAGGCCTATTTCATCTAGAAATCAACGTTTAATCCTTGAAGTGCTTTACCATTGTAATTGGGGCTGGGATGGCAATTGCGACGGGTGGTACGCATGCGATGATTACCCATCATCATCATCTGATCCAAGAAATAGGACATATATTTCTAAAAAAGAACACATATACATATATGGATTTTAGCTATGAGAATACCCAAGATTTTATTTATCGGGTGGTTGATGACAGTGTTGTTGACCGCCTGCAAAGATGATGAAAAGGAATATGTTGACCGATTCTATCATTACACATTTGAGAACGAGGACATAACGGTTGACGGCAAAGAACAAACCGTGAATCTGACGATAACCGCCGAAAATAAGAGCGATTCATGGAAAAGCGCATGGTGGGTGTGCAAATTTGAAATTACCGACGGTTCAGGCAACACAGTCGAAGTTAAGAAACCCGCCAAGGATATGACCGGAGAATGGTACACCATGTCGTCTAATGACAATAACATCAAAATCGAGCTCAAGCCCAACGATACAGGCCACACAAGATCGCTGAAAATAACAATCGGGGAATACGGTTACGAGGAAGATACTATCGTAGTGACGCAGACGAGTCAACAGTAACAATCAACAGCAACGGCGCGGAAAATGAATCCCGCGCCGTTGTCGTTATATAGATCCGTGACGGCTATATTATCAGATGATATCAAGACCGGAAAGGAACACAAGCGCAATGCCGGTGGGAGCGACATAACGCAGGCATATTACAATCACCTTATAGATCCAGCCCTTGATTGAGCCTGTACCGCGCAATTGCTCACGAAAGACACGGCGGTCAAGAAACCAACCGACAAATATCGATATGAGCATACCGCCGAGCGGAAGGAATATGTTGCTCGTAACGTAATCAAACAATCCGAAGAACGACTGTCCGAATATCAACACATTGCTCAACGGGCCGAATGAAAGAGCGCACAATGTGCCAAGCACCATGGCTATGCCAGCATTAAGCAGCGTCGCCTTGCGTCGGCCAATGCCGAATTGCTCGGTAAAGAATGCAATGCATATTTCACTCATTGAGATAGTCGAGGTCAATGATGCTACCATGAGCAGGAAGAAGAACAGTGCCGACCAGAATACGCCGCCGGGCATCTGATGGAAGATGGCGGGGAGAACCTCAAACACCAGTTTGGGGCCGGCTGCCGGTTCGGAGCCGTAGGTAAACACTGCCGGGAAAATGATGATACCGGCCAACACAGCTACAACAGTGTCAAGCACAGCTATAATCGACGCGCTCTTCACGAGCGGAGTGCGGTCGGAAAAATAACTCGCATAGGTCATCATGGTGCCAAGACCGAGCGACAGCGAGAAGAATGCCTGTCCCAATGCACCAATAAGCACCGAGGAGTCGACCTTTGAAAAGTCGGGGTTGAAGAGGAATCGCATTCCCTCGCCCACTCCGGGCATCAACAACGAGTTGATGCAGAATACAATCAGAATAAGGAACAAAACGGGCATAAGGATGTTGGAAACCTTCTCGATTCCACTCTGAACGCCACGCAACAGTATCACGGCATTGGCAAGCAGGAAAATAAGAGTCCACATCACAGGCTTAAGACCGGTGGAGAATGTGTCAAACGAAGAGTGACGCTCGCCCTCGGCAATAGTGTCGATGGCACCTGTAACCGATTGCACGAAGTATTCCACCGTCCATCCGGCAACGACCGAGTAGAACGACAGAATGAGTATCGACGACAAGATGCCCATGTAGCCTATCCACGCCCACTGTCGGGTTGAATGTAGCTTGCGGAATGCACCGAAAATGTTGCTGCGCGCACCGCGTCCCATGATGAATTCGGCACAGATGACGGGGACGCCGATCAAGAATATAAACACGATGTAGAACAGAAGGAACGCTCCGCCGCCGTGAACACCGGCTTCATAGGGGAAACGCCATATATTGCCAAGTCCTACAGCCGAACCAACGGTAGTGGCAATCACCCCGAGGCGGGTTACAAATTGAGCACGTGATTCAGCCATGTCTATTCAAAGATTTTTGCAAACAAGATAACGGCAATCAATATGGGAGCTACAAAACGAACCACAAAGAGCAATGTCGTATAGATGCGTGTCGATATCGAGCCGTGATTGGTGAGTTCATTATAGAAATATCCCTTCGGTGCAAACCATCCGAGATAGATGCACGTGAATATTGCAACGAGCGGTAGCATATAGTTGGTGGCCGTGTTGTCAAGGAAGTCAAACAGCGTGAATCCAGCAATCCTGAAATCGGACAGCGAACCCTGCGACAAAGAGCAAAGCGTGCTGAGTACAAACAATGGAGCTATCACCGCTATACATGCCGTAGTACGATGCAGCTTAAAACGATCCTGCATAAAGGCTATCGACACCTCGGCAAGCGAGATTGTGGATGTGAGCGCGGCCACAAGCAGAAGCAGGAAGAACAGAATCGACCACAACTGCGTGACGGGCATCTGTGCAAACACTTCGGGCAGCGTGACAAATACCAATGTAGCACCTTCAAGACCTCCCTCATCGAGTCCGAACGACTTTACCGCCGGGAAGATGATGACACCCATCATGATTGCCACAAGCAGGTCGAGCATCGACACCGTTACAGCCGTGCGGGTAAGCTTGGTGTTCTTGGGGAAGTAACTTGAATAGGTGATTAGAATACCCATACCGAGCGATAGCGAGAAAAATGCCTGTCCGAGTGCATTCACCACTACCGACGGCGTTATCTTTGAAAAGTCGGGATTGAGGAAAAATTCCAATCCTTCCATTGCCTTGGGGAATGTGAGTGACACGCCGGAAAATATCAGCAACAACAGGAAAAGAAGCGGCATGAGGATATTTGACATCTTCTCAATACCTTTCTGAACTCCCATCATCAATATTCCGGCATTGATGAGCAACATTATATAGGTCATTATCACCGGACGGCTGTCCTGAACGATAAACTCCTGCATACGCAGCTTAAACTGCTGCTCAAGACCTTCGACTCCTGCATTGGCCGCTACGGCATTGATAGGCTCATACAGGTAACCGGTCACCGACTGCCACAGATACTCAAGCGTCCATCCGGCAACAACCATGTAGAAAGAGAGAATCAGATAGGAGGCGAGGATGGCCACAGCTCCTACAATCCACCAGCCACTGTGAGGCGACAGCTTGCGAAATACCCCGACGGCATCGCTTCGCTTGCCACGGCCTAATGAAAACTCGGCCAGCATGACCGGTATACCGAGTAAAAATACACACGCTATATAGAGTAGCAAAAACGCCGCTCCACCATTGCTCTGAGTTTCGGCAGGGAAACGCCACACGTTTCCGAGCCCCACGGCCGAGCCCACCGTTGCTGCTATTAGTCCTATTTTACTGCCAAATTGCGCTTTTCCGGCCATATTTTCAATTTTTGAGGTATAAAATTAGCTAAAAAGTTACAATATGCCACACTACAACGACTGAAATATATAATTTGTCATTAATTTTGCATAAAAATTTAGTAAAAATGAAATTAACCAAATTTTTGACCTCACTTCCTCCCTGCATATTCTCGGTCGTTTGCATTCTGGCCGTCCTTTATCTCACACTCGTTCCCCGCCCGCTTCCCGACATGGATATTCCGCTCTTTCCGGGGGCCGACAAGGTTGTACACGCCATAATGATGATGGGCATAATGCTGTGTCTGTCATTCGATTATATGCGCAAAAAGCGGAACCCTCAAAAGAAGGCTCCGCTCGTTATATTATTGTTGTTTCTTATCGCCACAATAGCCTTCGGCGGAGCTATAGAGCTGCTCCAAGGCTTAATGGCAATGGGACGCGGCGAAGATGTCTATGATTTCATTGCCGATGCAGCAGGTGCAATAATCGGCTTTATCATAACGGTCGTCGCATGGCGTCGCACACTTATTTGGCTACAGGAGTGTAATTAGCCATTGTTTCGCGCACAACCTTGCGAAGTGAATCGCCCTGCATTCCGCGAGCCACGATCACGCCTTCGGGGTCGATGAGCATAATGTGGGGTATACCCGAGATACCGTATATGTCGGTAGGCACTGTCTGAGCATTCAGAATCTGCGGCCAGGGAAGTTCAAGCTGCTCGATAGCCTTGACTGAAGCGTCCTTCTCGTCCCACACGGCAACGCCGAGAACCTGAAGGCCCTTAGAACCGAATTCCTCGTAAAGCTCCTTGATTACAGGCATTTCACGACGGCAGGGACCACACCAGCTTGCCCAGAAGTCGACAAGAGTGTACTTACCGTTACCTACATAGTCGCTAAGACTCTGAGCCGAATCGCCTTCGATAGTAAAGTCAACATAACGGTTGCCTGCAGCAGTAGCTGCAGCACGCTTCTTCATATCGACAAGGTCGGAGATGCGCTTATACTCGCCAAATGACGGATAGAGTGCAAGCACGCTGTCAAGCTCCTCGGAGCTGAAATCGTAGGCACGTGACAAAAGGACATAGTAGCCTACGGGGTTGTCGTTGTTATCGGCAACAAACTTGTCGCTCATCACCTGGAAATCATTGTATATAGCGGCACGCAACGAGTCGCTGTCGGCATCGCCATAAGCGATTCCCACCGAGTCCTCATTGTGACGGAAATCGGCAAACAGCTGGTTAAGCGGTGTTCCCGAAGGCATGGCTTCGTCATCGAGCACGATGTCGCCCTGCTCCACAACAAGAGTTCTGCTGCGCTGTCCGCCTACAATAAGACGAGCAAGCACGGGACTGTCAATAGTTCCCTTCAAAAATACTTTTCCATCGGCTACAACCGCACTGTCAAGTAGGTCGCCATTGTCGTAGTTGACGATGTAGGCCATTTTTCCATTGGCTTCGTCACCAACATTAGCACTAACACTGTAATCGCCTCCGGCAGGCTTGTTCTGAGAACAAGAGATAGCCAAAAGCACTGCTCCGCAAGCAAGTAGTTTACTCCTCATTTTTCCTTATATAAAATATTAAAAAATATAACTTGAATTTATTGCAATTTATTGGATTTGGCCATTTCAAGCATCAGCTTGTTGGGGACAATGAAAATCTCAATGCGACGGTTGGACCGACGGTTGGCGGTGCTGTTGTTAGGTAACAGCGGGTCGGAAGAGCCGAGAGCGTAAGGCACAATCTCCACATTGCCGGCAACACCGTGCCGCAACCACTTATATACAGCTTCGACTCTCAATTCACTTAAATGATTGGTGTACTTTTCAGAACCGGTGTCGTCGGTGTGGGCCACAACAAGTATCTTATACATGCCCATCGACTTTAACAGGTGCTTATAGGGTTCCAGCAATTCACCCGCCGACTGACGGAGCACCGAGTCATTGGGAGCAAACAGCGCGTCGGTACCGATGGTTGCCACGATCACCTCCCCGTCACGAAGCATCTCGATGCGCTCGCGCTTGCGCGATGCAAGATTACGGGCGAGCCTCTTCATGTAGGCAGCCACTTTGTCATGCTCCTTAACCGGAACAATGGGGCGCATCAGATTCTCGTCGAGCGAGAGGTCCATTATGTCGACATTGTCGTCCTTCTTTGACTTCTTTCCTTTCTGCTTGGAGTCTTCGTTTTTTGTTCCCGACACCTTTTCCTTCAATGTCTTCAAGAATCCCTGTGCTTCACACTCGGCAGGAGCAATCGACGCGATGAATATCGCGATAAACAGAGCAATGAAATAACGGCTTAACGATTTCATAAGCATTTACCTCACGTTAATCCTCCAATGCACCTATCGATTTCTCATAGGCCAACTCGCCTTCAACGATATAATGCACATCGTCGACATCGACCACCGCCAGCTTGTCCTTGGCAAGCATCTTCTTCACATACTTTATTATGTCGGGAAGTTCGGGCGATTGATCGTCGTCATCGTAGTCGGCCGAGATTTCAAGCAGACCGTTGTCCTCATAGTAATCCCATATCATGTCGATGATATTGATTATCTCGTCATCGTCATACAGGTCACGCTTATCGGCCGGCATGTAGTCGCGGATGAACTTCACTGCCTGCGCTTCGTCATATTCCATGTTATTATCTGTTGCCATAAGCTTTCATTTGGTTATTTAACAATATGCTAAGATAGTGAAAAAAGATGTACCGCACACCGATTTTTCATAAATTTTAGATGTTGTTCATAAATATTTGATTTTAGCACATAAAAACAAAGAGGCATGGCCAATGGCCATGCCTCTTATATATCGGGAATGATGTTTGTATACCGATTAGATACCCTGAAGCTTGAATGTGATAGGCACGGTGTACCACACGTTAACTGCCTGTCCGTTCATCTTGCCGGGGATAAAGTCGGGAAGCGACTTAACCACGCGCATTGCCTCCTTGTCGAGGTCGGGGTCCCTACCACGGGCTACCTTAACTTCACCCACCTTACCGGTCTTGGTAACAACGAACTGAATCGTAACACGACCCTGGATGTTGTTTTCCATTGCCACGGGGGATATTTAAGGTGGCTCTGAATATACTTCATGAGTTCAGCTTCACCACCGGGGAACTGGGGCATCTGCTCAACTGCGGTAAACACCTTGTTCTCTTCTTCGGGCTTCTTCTCTTCAACGACGATTTCGTCCTTGTGTTCACGCACTACGTTACGGTCATCAGTACCCTGGTCGAAGTCGCTCTGACCGAAAGCGGTCGTAGTTTCCTTCAATTCGTCCTGAGTCTTGATTTCATCCTCGGCGCTAACCTTCTCGTCCTCTACGATGGCGAGCTCAGTAACCTTAACGGTGTTGAGCACTTCCTCGGGAAGGACTTCGGGCTGCTCCTCTTCGTAACGCTGCTGCTCCTCTTCGGGCTCCTCTTCCTCTTCGACAGCGTCGTTGGCAAGATTCACCATAGCCTGCTCAGTGAGGTCCTCGGGACGCTCTTCGGCCTTGGGAAGCACAGTGTTGATTACAAGGGGAAGCAAGAATGCTATTGCAATGATGATTACAACAACAATCATCGCCTTATTGTGACGAGCGTCCGATTCCTTACGGAGCTCGTATGCACCAAATTCTTTGTTTTTACCTTCAAAGACTATATCGCGCCATTCTTTTGATGAAAGATCTACATCTTTTGCCATTTCTTTTCAGTTTTAATAGTTAAACATATAGCCATTCATCATTATTTACGCGGATTCTTAGCCTGATAGTCAAATATCAAAGCAGAGTCAACTCCGTTGATATTATCAATCTGGTATCGAGAAATCTGGTTAATCTGCATTTCGTCAAGAGCGCTGATCAAGCTTTCCCAAGAAGCGTTGGGGCCTGCCTTGATGATGACAACCGGGCGGGTAAGCGTAGAGTCGTTACGAATCTGCTTGGCCTTTGCCTGATATTCCTCATCGGTCAACTCCTTATTCTTCCATTGAGTCTTGAGAACATCGATTTTCTCAAGTACCTGCTTGTTGCGGTTGTGGAGAATCTTACGGATACCCTGAACCTCACCATTCTCGTTACCGACAAACTTCTCAACCTTGAGGTTGGAGTTGTCGATCAGTCCGTCATGGTTTTCATCAGCGACTTCCGCCTTACCTTCGTAATAGTAGATGATGTGGGCGGGCTTACCCGAATCGGGATCAACCTTCACATTACCCTCACTGTCACGTTCGGTGTCAAGAATGAGTGTCACGGCTTCTGACTGCTTTGTCTTGTTCTGCTGCTCCTGCTCAACCTTCTCATTAGAGGGGAGTGAGATTTGCAGTGTCTGCGACTTAATCATCGTGGTACAAAGCATGAAGAACGTGATAAGAAGCATATTCATGTCCACCATGGGAGTGAAGTCCACGTGGATTTGCATCTTTTTCTGGGCGCCTTTTTTCTTTTTGCCGCCCTTATCGGATTGTTCTATCTGTGCCATAATGATTAATCGTTCTCGGTTTTTAATGCGGTCATCAAGCTGAACTTATTCATCTTTAGCGTCTGCAGATTGTCGAGCACATTGTGAACGACATCGTAGGGCGTATCCTTGTCA
Source organism: Muribaculum gordoncarteri (assembly GCF_004803695.1). Classification (NCBI taxonomy): domain Bacteria; kingdom Pseudomonadati; phylum Bacteroidota; class Bacteroidia; order Bacteroidales; family Muribaculaceae; genus Muribaculum; species Muribaculum gordoncarteri. The sequence continues at coordinate 800,237 of NZ_CP039393.1, read as the reverse complement.
GCCTTAACGGCTATACCCTCACCACTCTTGATCGACTGTTCGAGGTTGGGATTGGATGAATTGTAGATGGCGCGCATCCAGATTTGAAACTCATTAGGTTTACCAAGATCCTTGTTGTCGTCGACGGGGATTCCAACCATGTCATTGTTCATGTCGGAGATAATCTCATCCTGCTTGATTTGCGGCAGGTCGAGGAATTCCGGCAGGTAGGAAAGCTTAACCCCGAACATATTCATCTTCGAGAACTTGGCAACCTGTTCGTTTGTGAGCTGTATTTTGTTACTATGGGTCTTGTTATATTCGGAAACAGCGTTGCGAATCAACTCAGCTCTCACCTTTTCAGTGGAGTAAGTAGAGTCGGCGTCACCGGCTACCGATAGGAATACCTTACCCTCAGGCGATATGAGAATCGTCGAGTAGTTGGTAACAGGCACCTTGATTTCCGACACTGACGACGGAGTGAGCACCGTTACCGGCTCCTTCTGAAGGAAGGTAGAGGTCAACATGAAGAAAGTAAGCAAAAGAACAGTCACGTCACTCATCGCGGTCATGTCGATGAGGGTACTCTTTCTTTTAATTTTTACTTTTCCCATTGTTTTTCGTTAATTAACAGGTTATTATTGTTTATTCGGAAAGACAACGGGATTAGTGAGTAGCTGCAAATGTTTGCACGATTGAGAAGCCAATCTCATCAATAGCGTAGGTGAGGTTGTCAATCTTGTTGGTGTAGAAGTTATAAGAGATAACTGCAAATGCACCGGTTGCGATACCGAAGGCAGTGTTGATAAGTGCCTCAGAGATACCGGTTGAAAGTTCAGTTGAGTCAGGAGCACCTGATGCGGCAAGAGCCTGGAATGACTTGATCATACCGATTACAGTACCGAGAAGTCCGACAAGTGTACCGAGAGTGGTAAGAGTTGCAACGATGGGGAGGTTCTGCTGAAGAGCGGGCATTTCGAGAGCGGTAGCCTCTTCTACTTCCTTCTGGAGAGTTGCAATCTTCTGCTCCTTGCTGAGAACGGTGTTGGCATCCATTTCTTTGTAGCGAACGAGAGCGGCTGATACCACAGCGGCAACACTACCTTTCTGCTTCTTGCAGAGTTCCTGTGCGCCGGCGATGTCGTTGTTCTGGAGGCACTTCTTAACGTTAGCGACAAACTTAGAGATGTTACCTTTACCCTTTGCGCTTGAGAGGGCGATCCAACGCTCTACTGAGAGAACGATTACAGTGAGGAACAGGGTCTGAAGAACAGGCACGATTACACCACCCATGTAGATGGTACCCCAAATGTCCTGAGGATGACCGGCTTCGTCGAAGTGTGAGTCATGACCGAACCAAAATGCGAATAAGCAAACTGCTACGATAAAGCAAGCAACGATTACCAAGAATGCGTTCTTGATACCGCGTACTTTAGAACCTTCGGGTTGAACGTTCTTCTTCTGAGCCGGAGCGGCTCCTGAGTTGGGCTTTTGAGCTTCCATAATTGTGATAAGAATAAATTTTTAAATTTGTTATTAATGGATTAATTCTTTTAATTATTGATTTTCGTTTCTTTGTTTTATGTTCATGAACCGAAAAACGACTGTGATTTGGTTCGGCGAGTAATGCGGCAAGGCTTATACTACATGATTTAAGAATCAAGTAAATTTTCCGACTTGAAATTAAGCTTTCGCACTGCTTTTGAATTCAATCTCCCCCGATTCCGGTATTGATTTTTGTTTATTAGCTATCCTCCAATTCACAACATTTCGTTAATTGGATATGCAAATTTATTATTTTGTTTCTTACAAACCAAATTTTGCTTGTCGATTTTTATTAATTTATCAAACGCACGACTTACGTAAGCAAACAACCATGTTTAACAACATAATTTAATAAAACATCCGTCAATTGACACAAAATAAATTTTACTACGAATTTTTCTCAAGCAAAGTTAAGCCAATATAAAATTATTAGATAACTTTGCACAATAATATAATAATACATATTACCCTATACACTAAAAATGGCTAAAATCGTTACGTTAAAGAAAGGCCTTGACATCAAAATCAGGGGTGCTGCAGCCGATGTGGCCCCGATTACTGTCAAGCCCGCGACATGCGCCATAGTCCCCGACGATTACAGCGGCATTGTGCCGAAAGTAGATGTTAAGGAGGGTGACTCGGTGGAGGTAGGCTCCAAGCTGTTCCATGACAAGCAGTTTACCGACATCGTTGTGACATCACCCGTAGCAGGCACCGTGACAGGCGTCATCAGGGGAGAGCGTCGCAAACTCGAGCGCATTGTAATCACTCCGGCCGAGGATGCCGGGAAATCAATCACTTTTGAAACCGAAGGCATCAACGACCGCACACGGGCTCAACAGCTCCTGCTTGACTCCGGATTATGGGCACTATTGCGTCAACGTCCTTACAACATAGTTCCGGCTCCCGGAGCGGCTCCCCGCGACATATTCATCACCGGTTTCGACTCGGCTCCGCTCGCTCCCGACTTCGAGAGCATGCTCAGCCCCCGCATCAACGAGCTTAACAAAGCCGTAAAGCTTCTGCAAAAGCTTACCGACGGAAAGATATATCTGGGCATACGTCAGGGCAGCTGCCTCGCATCGGTCGAGAGCGTTGAACACGTGGTATTTGAAGGCCCCCACCCCGCCGGCAACGCAGGAGTCCAGATTTGCAATGTAAAGCCGGTCAACAAAGGCGACATTGTGTGGACTCTCGACGCAACTACCCTGTTGCGCATAGGCAAGCTCCTGTCGACCGGACGACTCGACACCGACACACTCGTGGCAGTGACCGGATGCGAAGTCACTACACCGCGATATGTCATCACAAAAATGGGTGCCGATCTTGCTTCGATACTTAAAGGCAACATAAACGACGATGCCATCCATCACCGCATCATATCAGGTAACGTGCTCACGGGTACTCACGAAAGCCCCGAAGGCTATCTGCGCTACCCCTATTATCAAGTGACGGTGATAGCCGAAGGCGACGACTTCCACGAATTCATGGGATGGGCTTCACTCTCGCCCCGCAAGATGAGCTTCAGCCACTCGTTCCCGGGACACTTCCTCAACAAGCTGTTCTGCCCCGACGCACGACTGCAGGGCGGACGCCGAGCCATGATCATGTCGGGAGTCTACGAAAAGGTAATGCCGATGGACATCATGCCCGAATACCTTATAAAGGCAATAATCTCACGCAACATCGACCGCATGGAGCAACTCGGAATCTACGAAGTGGCACCCGAGGACTTCGCGCTGTGCGAATATGTCGACCCTTCAAAGCTCGAATTGCAGAAAATCGTGCAGGAAGGCCTCGACTACCTGCGCAAAGAACTCAGTTGATATAAACAGCAATAATCTCATAAACAGTGAAATCGCTTAGAAATTTTCTAAATCGTATCAAGCCCAACTTTGAACCAGGAGGAAAGCTGCATGCATTCCACTCGGTCTTTGACGGCTTTGAGACATTCTTGTTCACGCCCAACACCACTTCTACATCGGGAGTCAACATTCATGACAGCATCGACTCCAAGCGCGTGATGATAATCGTGGTACTGGCGCTTATGCCGTGTCTGTTATTCGGCATGTACAACGTAGGCTACCAGCACTGGCTCGCTATAGGTGAAACCGACTTCCCCTTCTGGCAGCTAATGGCCTACGGATTTCTTGCAATGCTTCCACGCATAATCGTGTCCTACGCCGTGGGACTTGGAATCGAGTTTATGGTAGCCCAGTGGCGCAAAGAGGAGATTCAGGAAGGATTCCTCGTGTCGGGAATGCTCATTCCCCTCATCTGCCCCATTGAAACTCCGCTTTGGATGATAGCCGTAGCAACGGCATTCTCGGTAATCTTCGTCAAGGAGGTATTCGGAGGCACAGGCTACAACATATTCAACGTAGCGCTTGTAACCCGCGCCGTGCTCTTCTTCGGATATCCGTCAAAGATGAGCGGCGACAACGTATTCGTGCCCGTCAACCCGATATGCGGACTCGGCAACGGAACTCCGGTCGACGGATTCTCTGGAGCCACCCCGCTCGGACAGATTGCCACCAATGTTGGCGACACCCTGAAGATAACCAATGTCGTGGGACAGGACATCTCGTCATGGGACATGTTCCTCGGCCTCATCCCCGGCTCGGTGGGTGAAACATCGACACTCTGCATCCTCATCGGTGCGGCGATACTTCTGCTTACCGGCATCGCAAGCTGGCGCATAATCCTGTCGGTATTCGTCGGCGGATTCGTAATGGCAGCCATCGCCAATGCATTTGCAACGCCCACCTATCCCGTTTCACTCCTGTCGCCGGTTGACCAGCTGATGCTTGGCGGATTTGCTTTCGCCGCAGTGTTCATGGCCACCGACCCTGTAACCGCAGCCCGCACCGATACCGGTAAGTACATCTACGGTTTCTTCCTCGGAGCAATTGCGATACTCATCCGCACCTACAACAACGGCTACCCCGAAGGCGCCATGCTTGCAGTACTGTTGATGAACTCGCTCGCACCCGCTATAGACTATTTTGTTGTTCAATCCAACATTCGTCGCCGCCTGCGTCGTCTGAATGCTAATGCCGAATAACCTATGAATAAGCAAAGCAATATCTATACTATAATATATATAGTAGTATTGGCAGTGGTCGTGGGAGCCGCCTTGGCATTCGCCGCACTGTCATTGAAGCCGCTTCAGGTCGACAATGCAAATGCCGACAAGATGAAGCAGATACTTGCGTCGGTACACATCACGCCCGACAAGGCCGATGTCATATCCGACTTCAACAAGTATGTCACCGAACAGTACATCGTAAACTCACAGGGTGAACGCATCGAGGGAAACGCCTTTGATGTCAACGTGGCCGAACAGAGCAAGCGTCCTGTCGACCAGCGTGAGATGCCGGTTTACGTGTGCTCTTTATCACCTAACGACGTGAAGTACATTTTGCCCGTGTACGGTGCCGGACTATGGGGTCCCATCTGGGGCTACATCTCGGTCAACAGCGACGGATCGACCATATACGGAGCCTACTTCGCACACCAGGGTGAAACTCCCGGACTTGGAGCCGAAATCGAAAAGCCCGCGTTCAGCAACCAGTTCAACAACCTGCACCTATTCAAGGAAGGACGATTTCTGCCCATAGCCGTGGTAAAGGCCGGACAAGCTCCCCTGAACGGCGAAGACAAGGTCGATGCCATATCGGGCGGAACAATCACCTCCAAAGGTGTAGCCTCGATGATCGACAACTGCCTTGGCGGATACACTAAATTCCTACAAAGTCTTAACAACAATCAACAGTAACGACAATGGCAACCAACAATAAAAACCTGAGCGCACTCATCAATCCGCTCTCAAAGGACAATCCTGTCATTGTCCAGATTCTCGGTATCTGCTCATGCCTTGCCGTAACGGCAAAGCTCGAGCCGGCATTTGTCATGGGTATATCGGTGATCGCCGTGCTGGCATTCTCCAATGTCATCATTTCGCTGCTCCGCAAGACCATCCCCACCAACATCCGCATCATCGTGCAGCTTGTAGTCGTGGCCGGACTTGTGGTAATCGTAGACCAGCTGCTCAAAGCCTATCAATACGATGTCAGCAAGCAGCTGTCGGTGTTCATCGGCCTTATAATCACCAACTGTATCCTGATGGGACGCCTTGAAGCGTTTGCGATGGGCAACAAGCCCTGGCCTTCGTTTCTCGACGGTATCGGCAACGGCATCGGTTACGCCATAATCCTTATAATCGTGGCATTTTTCCGCGAACTCCTCGGAAGCGGCACTATATGGGGACTTCAGGTGATTCCTCAGAGCTGGTATGACCACGGTTATGCCAACAACGGCCTCATGATTCTTCCTCCGATGGCCCTCATCGTCGTGGCTTGCATCATCTGGGTTCACCGAATCTATAACAAGGACCTGCAGGAATAATGGTAATGTCAATAGCTTAAAGATAGACAACAATGGAAAATTTCAATATCTTTATCCGGTCGATATTTGTCGACAACATGATATTTGCCTACTTCTTAGGCATGTGTTCATTCCTTGCCGTATCCAAGAATGTCAAGACCGCTCTCGGCCTCGGTGCCGCAGTAACGTTCATGCTTGTGATATCGCTGCCCATCAACTACCTGCTCGAAAACTACGTGCTGCGTGCCGGAGCGCTGAAATGGCTCGGCCCCGAATATGCCGATGTCGACCTCAGCTTCCTCTCGCTCATCATGTTCATAGCCGTGATTGCGTCACTCACCCAGCTCGTCGAGATGGCCGTCGAGAAGTTCAGCCCCGCGCTCTACTCGTCGCTCGGTATATTCCTTCCGCTCATCGCGGTTAACTGCGCTATCCTCGGTGGCTCGCTCTTCATGCAGCAGCGTGACTTCCCGAGTGTGTGGACAGCTTGCTGCGCCGGTGCCGGTTGGGGACTCGGCTGGCTCATCGCCATCGTGGCCATAGCCGCAATACGCGAGCGCCTGCAGGAGTACAGCAACATTCCCAAGCCTCTGCGCGGTGTGGGCATAACATTCATCATCACGGGTCTTATGGGCATTGCGTTCATGAGTTTCCTCGGCATTAAAATCTAATGAGCAATATGGATATGACTGCAATGATAACGCTTGGGGCCAACATAGGCACCCTGACCATAATGTCGGGCGTGATAATATTCCTTATAATCACGCTCATCCTGGTGACCGTACTTCTGGTGGCCAAGAAATTTCTCGTTCATTCGGGCGAAGTGCACATTGTCATCAACGATGACAAGGATGTTTTCGCCAATTCGGGCAAGTCGCTGCTCTCGACACTCTCCGATGAAAACATCTTCCTGTCGTCGGCCTGCGGCGGAAAGGGAAGCTGCGGACAGTGCAAGGTGCAGGTGTTTAACGGCGGTGGCGACGTGCTTCCCACCGAAACCGTACACTTTACCCGCAAGCAGCTCAAGGACCACTGGCGACTCGGCTGTCAGGTAAAGGTGAAGGAGGACATGAAGATAGGCGTACCCGCATCGGTGCTCGATGTAAAGGAGTGGGAATGCGAGGTGATCTCCAACAAGAATGTCGCAACATTCATCAAGGAGTTCATCGTGGCACTTCCTCCGGGCGAGCACATGAACTTCATCCCCGGCTCCTATGCACAGATTAAGATTCCCACCTACGAGATGGACTACAATGTCGACATCGACAAGTCGCTGATCGGCGAAGAGTACATGCCTTCATGGGAGAAATTCGGACTGTTTACGCTCAAGTGCAAGAACACCGTGCCCACAGTGCGCGCCTACTCTATGGCCAACTATCCTGCCGAAGGCGACCGCATAATGCTCACCGTGCGCATCGCGACACCGCCCTTCAAGCCGAAACCCCAGGTGGGATTCCAGGATGTAATGCCCGGTATCGCATCGTCCTACATCTTCACCCTGAAACCCGGCGACAAGGTAATCATGAGCGGCCCTTACGGCGACTTCCACCCCATCTTCGACTCAAAGAACGAGATGATGTGGGTAGGCGGTGGCGCCGGTATGGCTCCTCTGCGCGCACAGATCATGCACATGACACGCACGCTCAACACTACCGACCGCGTCATGAACTACTTCTACGGCGCACGTGCGCTTAACGAAGTGTTCTACCTTGAGGACTTCCTGCAGCTTGAGAAGGACTTCCCCAACTTCAAGTTCCACCTCGCCCTCGACCGTCCCGACCCCGCAGCCGATGCCGCAGGCGTCAAGTACACCCCGGGATTTGTTCATCAGGTAATCTACGAAACCTATCTGAAGAACCACCCCGCACCCGAGGACATCGAGTACTACATGTGCGGCCCCGGCCCCATGAGCAAGGCTGTCGAGAAGATGCTTTGGGACCTCGGAGTTCCTTCGGAAAATCTCATGTACGACAATTTTGGCGGATAACAGCCATCTTATACAACCATTTACGCCCTGCCTCGTTGAGGCAGGGCGTTTTTTATTAGGTTATAACACAAAACTTTGGTATATTTGCATCATAGATTTTGCATATTAACGCTCGACCGCACACGCGGCCGATGATTAATGCTCTCGTAATGAAAGGTTATATGATATTCCGTTTCACGTGCCTCGCTCTGCTGTGGCTCTTCCTGTGCTATCTCATGATTTCGGCGCGGGGATTCACGGCATGGACGATGTTCATCATCATTGTGTCGGGAATAGTCGTATTTGTACCTATCTATAAAAAGTATATACGCGATAGTAATGGAAAATCCTGATAATAATGAAAGCGTTGAATCCAAGCGCTACCCTCTGCTCGAAACGATTGATTCTCCCGCCGACCTTCGCCGAATGTCGACGGAAAAGCTCCCTGCAGTCTGCGCCGAAATACGCGACTTCCTCATAAACTCCCTGTCGACCAATCCCGGACACTTTGCATCGAGCATGGGAGCGGTGGAGCTCACCGTGGCACTGCACTATGTGTTCAACACCCCCTACGACCGCATTGTGTGGGATGTAGGACATCAGGCCTACGGGCACAAGCTGCTCACTGGTCGCCGCGACAAGTTTGACACCAATCGCAAGTTTGGCGGTCTTAGCGGATTTCCCAACCCCGAGGAGAGCCCCTACGACACCTTCACCGCCGGTCACGCCTCCAACTCCATCTCGGCCGCCCTCGGAATGGCAATGGCCTCGGAGCTGAACAACGACAAGCCGCGACGCAATGTCGTAGCCGTAATAGGCGACGCCTCGATAAGCGGCGGACTTGCATTTGAGGGACTCAACAACGCATCAATCAACAAGAACAATCTCCTCATCATACTCAACGACAACGACATGTCGATTGACCGCAACGTAGGAGCGCTTAACTCCTATCTTGCCCACCTCAACACCACCCGGGCCTACAACAGGTTCCGCTATCGACTGTTCAGGCTGCTGAAGAAGCTGCACCTCGTCACCGACAAGCAGAAAGGCTTCATCATGCGCTTCAACAACAGCGTCAAGTCGCTGCTCAGCCATCAGCAGAACATATTCGAGGGGCTCAATATCCGTTATTTCGGCCCTATCGACGGTCACGACATCGACCGCGTGGTGAGAGTGTTGAGCGACATCAAGGACATGGAAGGGCCTCGGTTGCTGCATCTGCGCACCACCAAAGGCAAGGGCTACAAGCCGGCCGAGGACGACCCGGCCTCATGGCATGCGCCCGGACTCTTTGACCCCAAGTCGGGCGAACGCAAGCACGACAGCGACTCTCCGGCCAAGTATCAGGATGTGTTCGGACACACCCTGCTCGAGCTCGCACGCGCCAACGACAAAATCGTGGGCATAACGGCCGCAATGCCGTCGGGCACATCGATGAGCATCATGCAGGAGCAGTTGCCCTCAAGAGTATTCGATGTAGGAATCTCCGAAGGTCACGCCGTGACATTTGCCGGAGGCCTTGCCAAGGATGGAATGCGCCCCTTCTGCGCCATCTATTCATCGTTCCTTCAGCGAGCCTACGACCACATAATCCACGATGTCGCAATACAGAATCTACCAGTGACATTCTGCATCGACCGCGCCGGAATCGTCGGCGAGGACGGAGTGACCCATCACGGAGTGTTCGACCTCAGCTACCTGCGGGCAATCCCCAATCTCACCATCGCCTCACCACGCGACGAGGCATCGCTGCGCAATCTGCTCTACACGGCACAGAGTGCTGACCGTGGCCCGTTTGCCATCCGCTATCCGCGAGGCAAGGGTTCCAATCCTGACTGGCGCACGCCCATGCACGAAATAGCCATAGGCCGCGGACAGCGACTTGTCGACGGCAACGATGTAGCGGTGCTGACGATAGGCCCCATGGCCAATAAGGCAGCTGCCGCAATCGAACGCGCCCGCCGCGAAAACGGCATTGAGGCCGCCCACTACGACATGATATTCCTTAAGCCTATCGACGAGCAGCTGCTTGACGAAGTGGGCCGCAAGGGATGTCCCGTGATAACGGTCGAGGATGGTGTGCGTGACGGTGGACTCGGCTCGGCCGTGACCGAGTGGATGAACGATCACGGTTACCATCCCCACATAACGCGTATAGGCGTTCCCGACATGTTTGTCCCCCACGGCAAAGTCCCGCAGCTGATGAACCTGTGTGAGATGGATGAAAACGCAATCTACAACGCAATTGTCCAAGCCAACAATACTCATAAGCTATGAAAATCGTCATCGTAGGAGCCGGTGAAGTAGGCTCACATCTCGCCAAATTACTGTCACGCGAAGAGCAGGACATTATCCTCGTCGATGACGACCAGGGGCGTCTTTCAACGATCGACGCCAACTACAACCTCATGACTCTGCGCGGCAGCCCAACATCGTTCAACGTTCTGAAAAGTGCCGGCGTGGAATCATGCGACCTCTTCATAGCCGTAACGCCCGATGAAACTCGCAATGTCATCGCCTGTTCAATGGCCAAGAGCATCGGAGCGCAACGCACCGTAGCGCGCATCGACAATTACGAGTTTCTCGACATGCACAACCGCGAGTTCTTCACGCGAATCGGTGTAAACGCGCTGATTTATCCCGAATATCTTGCTGCACAGGAGATTATCACGGCGCTCAACCGCTCATGGGTGCGTCACTGGTTTGAACTCCACGACGGGGAGATTATCCTCGTAGGCGTCAAGCTGCGCGAAAATGCCCGCATAGTGGGCATGCAGCTCAAGGAGTTTGCCATGGTCGAGCACAACTTCCACGTGTCGGCGATAAAGCGTCACCACGAAACCATCATCCCGCGAGGTGACGACCGTATATGCGAAAACGACATCCTATATTTCACCACCACGCGCGACCATGTCGACGAGCTGCTTGAGATATGCGGCAAGGTACACAAGCGCATACGCAAGGTGCTCATTATGGGTGGAAGCCGCATTGCCGTTCGTCTGGCAGCTCTCGCCGGCGACACCTACAAGATAAAAATCATCGAGAGCAATCTCGAAAAGTGCCGACGACTGCCCGAGAAGTGTCCCGACTGCGACATTATCTACGGTGACGCACGTGACATCGATGTGCTGCGCGAGGATGGCATATCCGACATGGACGCATTCATTGCACTGAGCGACAGCTCTGAAACCAATATACTCGCCTGCCTCACCGCCAAGGAACTCGGAGCGAGCAAGACCATCGCCGAAGTCGAGGACATCCAGTTCATCTCGGAGGCCGAGGGGCTTAACATCGGCACAATCATCAACAAGAAGTTGCTCGCGTCAAGCAAGATATTCCAGATTCTGCTCGACACCGATGTGTCGTCGTCGAAGTGCCTCGCACTTGCCGATGCCGAGGTGGCCGAAATCGAGGCCAAGCCCAAGAGCAAGATTACACGCGGCCCCGTAAAGGATCTGTCGCTGACACGTGACATGACCATAGCCGGACTTATACGCGACGGACAGGGAATGCTCGTTCACGGTAACACGGTTATCCAACCCGGCGACCACGTAGTGGTGTTCTGCCTCTCGGGAGCAATCCACAAGGTCGAGAAACTCTTCAACTAACGGAATCCGATTTTTTGAAATGTCAAAATACTTCGCAACACATCATCGAGTCAACTTTCCCATGCTCCTGCGTGTAATGGGATGGCTTCTCATGATTGAGAGCGCATTCATGCTCGTGCCGCTGGTCACCTGCCTCATTTACGGCGAAAGCGATTACATGGCATTCCTCATCACGGTGGCCGTCACTTTCGCCGCCGGAGCCTTGATGACATTCTGCATCCGCCCCTCCTACTCCTCGATGGCCAAACGCGAGGGATTTCTGCTCACGGCCCTCGTGTGGATTCTATTCTCCTGCTTCGGGATGCTGCCGTTTCTCATGTGCTCCACACCACTTACATTAAGCGACGCCTTCTTTGAAACCATGTCGGGATTCACCACAACGGGAGCCACCGTATTCGAGTCGGTCGAGTCGCTCTCCCACGGCATAAACATGTGGCGATGCCTCACCCAATGGATTGGCGGCATGGGAATTATACTCTTTACGCTGGCGGTTCTGCCCATGCTCAACCATTCGGGAGGAATGCAGATGTTCAATGCCGAAGTTACCGGCATCACCCACGAAAAACTGCGCCCGCGCATAAGCCAGACCGCCAAGGGGTTGTGGGCTGTCTACTTCGTTCTGTCAGCCGCACTGTGCCTCCTGCTGTGGATAGGCCCTATGGACTTCTTCGACAGTGTGTGTCACGCATTAAGTTCCATGTCAACCGGCGGATTCTCTACACGCGATGACAGCGTGGCCGCCTGGGACTCAACCTACATAAAGATTGTACTTACGATATTCATGTTCCTCGGCGGTGTGAACTTCGCCTTGATCTACAAAGCCGGCACCGGCAACTTCAAGGGACTGCTGCACAACGATACCCTGAAGGCCTATCTGCGCATAATCCTTTTTATGTACATCGCCTTCGCCGTAACTATAGCCATCAACGGACAAGCCGACTCCATTTCATCGGTCACGATCGACCCGCTCTTCCAGATTATCACCACCATATCATCCACGGGATTGACCGTAAGCAACTTCGAGAACTGGGGATCGTTCATAATCGCGCTCCTCTTTATCCTGATGTTCTTCGGAGCCTGCGCAGGTTCGACAAGCGGTGGAGCCAAGGTTGACCGACTGCTCTACCTCCTCAAGAACACCAACAATGAGCTCTACCGCTCGATTCACCCCAACTCGATTCGTTCGGTGCGCATCAACGACTCAATAATCCCGCCCGAAACAGTCGACAAGGTAATTGCATTCCTGTGCATCTACGTGATGATTATCGCCTTGGGAGGCATGGTGCTCACTGCCCTCAACATTCCCCTCGTCGATGCCTTTTTCAGCTCATTCTCATGCGTTTCCAATATTGGTCTTGGCGCGGGAGTCACCGGCTACGGCGGTTCATTTGAGGTGATTCCGCCTGCGGGAAAGTGGATTTTGTCAATGCTCATGCTCACAGGCCGTCTTGAAATATTCACAGTACTCGTGCTCTTCACACCCGCGTTCTGGTCAAAATAATTTCAGATTTTTTCTCGGAAAATATTGCAAAATTAAAATATAAGTCCTAACTTTGCACTCGCAAAACGGTAATGGCGGGATAGCTCAGTTGGTTAGAGCGTCGGATTCATAACCCGGAGGTCTCGAGTTCAATTCTCGATCCCGCTACCACTGCAAGGGCGCTGTGTCATCGACACAGCGCCCTCCTTTTATCCCCCCCTGCCACCCAGCCCACCGCGTTAGCGCAAAAGCTGCACCCGTGGACACCGCATCAGCGAAAATACCCACCCGGTATATGCCGATAGGCATTACATGTCTTTAACCGCGGATTGGCCGCAGGCCTACCCGTGGACCGGCCCCGCACCCTCGTCCCACAACCCGCTATATGCCGAAGGCATTACATGTCTTTAACCGCGGGTTGGCCGTAGGCCTACCCGTGGACCAGTCCCGCACCCACAAACCACAACCCCTTGCGGGTTGCACAACCCACGCGTCCGCATATGTCCTCGCATTCGCCCCGCGCAGCGCAGGGCGCACTCCACCGGCAAATCCCCGCGTTAGCGCCAAAGCTGCAGAGCAGCTTAATAATGTTAGGCCCGCGCAAGGCCGCCGTTAGGCGTCCGCAGCACGGGTATAGGGTATAGGAATATTATAAGAAAAGGGCTACGTAGTTGCCCAATAAAACGCTCCACCCGCTAACGCCAATACCCATTGGATAACATTTTATTGGGCAGCTAACGCAGCCCTCGGGGATGGTGGGACACGCTATGACCTCACGCTGCACGCACCCAAAGGCGCGTTTGCATGAGGCTAACACTATTGAGCAGCTACGCAGCTCTCACGCTAACGCGAGGATTTGATAGTGTAGCGGAAGCCATACGGAGCACATGCAACCCGCAAGGGGTAGCATATCGATATATGCCATCAGTCCACGGGTGACGCTTCGCTCACCCGCGGTTAAACACATGGAATGCCTTCGGCATACTATCTTCGCATCCAGACATATATCGCATACGCACCACCCGCACCAGCAGGCCCCCCGCCACTTTTATTGGGCGAATTTCGCGGATTATTCGTATATTCGCGGAAGCTATGAAGCATTTGTTACACATATTCATCACCGTCGTGTGCTTCGCCGTCGTCGCCGGATGTGCCGACAACTCGCGTCTGCGCGACGACATCGACCGCGCCGGACAGCTCGCCGACACCCGTCCCGACAGCACAATCGCGCTCCTCGACTCACTGTCACCCGCCATCAAGCAAGCCGACAAGGCAACGCGGATGCGTTACGACCTGATGCTCATAAAATCACGCGACAAGGCCTACATCGAGCACCGCAACGACTCAATGATAGCCCCCGTCGTCGAATACTTCACCGACCACACCGACCCCGACCTCACTCCGCTTGCCCTCTACTACGCCGGACGAGTCTACAGCGACCTCGGCGACGCCCCCCGCGCCCTCGACTACTACCAGCAAGCACTTACTACAATCGGTGATGACACAATAGCGCACTATAACATCTACAAGGTTTGTCTTTCACAGATGTCCGAACTGTTTATGTATCAACGATTATATCGTTATGCTCTTGAATCGGCAGAAAAGGCGGTGGATTTCAGCAACGAATTGACACTGCCTATTGATTATTTATCCATTGGGAAATCTTATTCATTATTGAATGTTCACGATAGCACATATTTATTTTACAAAAAAGCTTATGAATTGGCATCAATGCGAGGTGACTCAAGTTTGATATATCGCGTTCAGCACCAATTTATTGAATATTATTATAAAATAGGCGATTTCAAAAAGGCAGACTCAATAATTTCAAAATTAAATATGGAATATATTCTGCAAGACAAAGAACAATTGTATTCCATAATTTCAAAAGTAAAAATTGCTAATGATAATTATAACGCAGCACTGCCATATTTAAAATGGCTCGTTGATAGCGGAAATATTCATGGTAAATGTTACGCCAATGCAGAATTGGCAAATTACTACTCTAAACAAGATGACGATTATAAGACATCTGTAAAATATTTAAATAAATACATCGAATTATTCGACAGCTCCACTAATTTACTTAAAATAGACGCAGTAACTAAAATTCAAGGTTACTATAACTATTCAATCAGAGAGAAAGAAAATAACGCTCTATTAAAAAAGGATTCAAAGAAGAATCTGCTTATTGTAATATTAGTTGGTTCCATCTTGCTTATTGTTTCAATTTTCTTATTCATTGTCAGGGACATACAGCGCAAGCGGCTTGACCTTAAATGCCGAAATTTCACACTACAGGAAATTATTGAATCTACAAGGAAAAACTCACAAGAACATTGCTCCAAATTGCAAGCTAAGATTGATGAACTTGAAGAATTGTTGAACAAAATAGAAGAGGTAAATTCGTCAGCGGTAATAATAAAATTGAAAAAGTCCAGAACTCTTTTGTCGGAAGCGATGTCAAATGCCGAGGAGCGCGCCGAAAATCACTTAAAGCTAATGAGTTCTCCTATTGTCATTGAATTCCATGATAGGTTAAGAACCGGGAAAAGGATATTACCATCCTCTCCTGAATGGAATGAATTGTCCCAGATTGTGGATGAATACAATCCCGGATTCATTGAGAAGTTAGTAAGTGTCTGTCGGCTATCTGATAGGGAAATGCAGATTTCATTGCTACTTAAAATCGAATTTTTTCCTATAGAAATCGCCGAATTCTTAGGCTTATCCCCAAGTGCCATATCATCCATACGAAAAAGACTGATGAAAAGAACATTCTCCGAAATTGAAAACGCACCAAAAAACTGGGATGAGTTTATTCGCTTATTATAAGCTAATTAATTCCTGCTGTAAAATTTTTGTAAAATGTGGTCTTTAACAAAATTCCCTTGTAAAATATTTGCGCAATGAAAAATTTGGATTAACAAATTTATTTTACTCTCTTTGCGATAACAAAATTTCAACTATTATAAAAAAGTTATTGCTACTACTGTTTTTGACTATTGGATTTTCATGTTATGCTGATGAAGTAAAAATAAGAACTAGCGAAAATGATGAATCCACAATTTGGAAAGGTAAGCGATCGCCTGCGCGATTGCCTCAAGTTACAATTGAAGGAAACAAGTTAACAATCTATCTGCTCGGAGAAGCTGAGGAGGTATCGATTGAAGTGTACGATGATTGTCAAAATCCGGTCGCCAACAATACTTACCAAGGCGATGAGATGATTGTGACATTCAATCTCACGGCACTTGAATCCAATCAATGCTACTACTTGTATTTGTCTATTGATGATATAAGCTATATAGGTGAATTTTGTTTTTGAAATATTTTTGATATAAATAAAAATCTTATTGGCCATTAAGCGCGATTTCGATGCGATATTCGATAATTTAACAATAATTTAACATCTGTAAATATGAAAAAATTTTTAATGTCACTTGGGTTTATAACAATATGCTTATCAGCGTTTGCAACTATTGAATATACGACTACTTGTGGGAAACAAGGATATACAGTCAATCAAAGTTATTTTGTCGATAATCCAAATGAATTTTGGAATTATTTGCTCGAATTAAATGAAATTGAATGTGGAGTTCCTGGTCCTGTGAAGTTCAAGTCTGATACTCCAATGGAGTTCCGTTTTTAATTAGAATAAACAATGAAAATTCAGTCGGGATTGAAAAATCCTGGCTGAATTGATTACGAACAATAATTTTATATAGTATGATTAGGTTTCTTAATATTGTTATATGTTTATTTTTTGTTGTAATGCTTAATGCTCAGCTGAGATTCCCGAAATCAGAGCGTATTGACATAAGCAAAATGAACATCATATATTCACATTCCATTGTGGATCCAGTATTATCAACAGAGCGGGAAGAATATGAAATCATGCAGATTGGCGATAAATATATTAAATATGATGATTACAATCGTTTTCGTGTTGATTCTGTAATGTTAAGTGTTGATTCAACTTCTATTACATTCATGGAACATGGTGAAATATACAATCGTTTTCTTCCTAAATCAGAGTTCTTGATTAGAGATGTGAAAAGTAATGATATCAATTTTTATGGGAAAGTTTTTATTGATTACTATATTTATACGGAAAATCTTCCCAAAATTGATTGGACATTGACATCTGAATCTGATACTGTTTGTGGCTTTTTATGCCATAAGGCCATGGGTCGTTTTCGTGGAAGGGACTGGACTGCGTGGTATTCCGAGGACATACCCATCAATGCCGGGCCGTGGAAATTTAATGGCTTACCGGGTGTTATCTTACGACTTGTAGATTCAACCGAAGAACATGAATTTGAGGCAATAACAATAAATGGTTTAAAATTTCCTATATTATTGACCCAGAGCAACAATCGTTTTGAAACAAATAGGGAAGAATATAATAAAAGCCTGACTGAGTACAAAATGAATCCGAGCGGCTCTATACAAGGGACTGAACTCGCTCCACGCAATGCTGATGGAACAGAAAAACAATTACCTAAACGCAGGCTGTTTCATAATCCTTTAGAAAAGGAGTAGAGAAGTAGATAAAACACTATTAATCGATGTTTTATAGGGCCAATTTTGTA
Organism: Muribaculum gordoncarteri; assembly: GCF_004803695.1. Taxonomy (NCBI): domain Bacteria; kingdom Pseudomonadati; phylum Bacteroidota; class Bacteroidia; order Bacteroidales; family Muribaculaceae; genus Muribaculum; species Muribaculum gordoncarteri. The sequence goes on along the minus strand of NZ_CP039393.1, from coordinate 782,678 downwards.
TTAAGTAGAAACCGGAGCAAAAAAACTACCAACTAAAGTTTTTAGGGTAAATCCTTGCATATATCAGCAATTGTTGCTTTATTTGCACATCAACTTAAAAATATAGTTTATTTGCATGGAAAAGGTATTGTTTCTTTTAATGGCATTTATGAGTCTTGCCGTTGCCGCCGATTGTCAAAACCGGGTAACAGTTCATCCCGACGGACGCATTGAGTATGATGGCGAGGCCGGCAACCGCATCACCAAATTGGGGAAATCGGAAGTCATCGATCACAGTGCGCTCGATGTTGTGTATCAGCACATCATCAAAGCTCCCACCTATTCCGAGCCCAGGTCGATATACGAAATAATGGAAGTGGGAAAGAATATCATAAAGTATGGCGGCTACAGCAATTATCGGTTGGACTCAGTGATAAGCACAATTGACTCAACAAAGATAACCAACAACGATTTCGGAAGATTGTATGCACGCTGGCGCGGGCCCAATGCTGTAAAGGAGTATATGTTCACTAATCTGGCCGAACGCAACATAACGTTTCACGGTCGCGTGTTCATAGACAATTACATCTATAATGAAGAGATTCCCGAGATTGAATGGGTTATGGCTGAAGGTGTCGACACGGTGTGCGGTTATGTGTGCCATGAAGCGGTGTGCGATTTCCGGGGACGGCGATGGACGGCATGGTATACCGACGACATAGCGTTGAGCAATGGCCCGTGGAAATTCAACGGGTTGCCCGGCCTGATACTGAAGATAGAAGACGCAACCGGCGACCACAAATTTTCGGCGATAACGGTACGCCACAGCGACCGACCGATTTATCGTGATGTAAAGGACCCGTTCACAATAGAGCGCAAAGAGTATAACCGCAGTCTTGCCGAATACATGAACAACCCGGCAGGAACAATAAGCGGCTCAGATCTTGCTCCCCGTAACGCCGACGGCTCGGAGAAGAAGCTGCCTAAACGCAAGTTATTTTTCAACCCCATGGAACTTGATTAACCATGACGAGGCTGTTGTGGGTCATATTGTTATGTCTATTGGTGCCGGAGGTGATGCAAAGCCGGGACCGGCTCACTGGGTTGGTGACCGACGATGCCGGAGAACCGTTGCCTGGAGTAGTAATAAAGGCTTACGACAGCAGCGGAGGTCGTCCGATTGCTTTCGGGACCTCCGATTCACAGGGTCGTTATGCGCTGAATATTCCTGAAAGGGCAGTGGTGAAACGTGTCGACTTCGCTCTCATCGGCTACCGGCAACAGTCGTTGACGCTTGAGCGATTGGCTTCACTAAAAAGCGTAGTCATGGTTTCGGCTCCGCTTGAGCTGAAGGAGGTGACGGTGAAGGTTGTTCCCATAAGGGAGTCGGGCGACACGTTAAAATATAACGTTGCGGCATTTCGCAGCGCATCCGACCGCACGATAGAAGATGTCATAAAGCGACTGCCCGGATTGTCGGTCGACGCTTCGGGCACAATATCATATCAAGGCGAGAATATCAACAAGTTCTATATCGAGGGGCTCGACATGCTTTCAGGTCGTTATGCTCTCGCTACAAAGAACATATCGGCCGACGACATATCGTCGGTTGATGTCTACGAGAATCATCAGCCCAAGCGAGTACTCAAGGGCATTGAATTTTCCGAGAAGGCAGCACTCAACCTCACACTGAAAAAGAAGCGCATGCTCAAGCCCATAGGCTACGTGAGCGCAGGAGCCGGTTACGGCGATGATGTGAAGTGGTCGGGCGAGCTATATTCGATGTTTATTTCACCCTCCAATCAGTCGCTCGTGACGGGAAAAGGCAACAACTTCGGCACAAGCTATTCGGGTGAAATGCAGGTGCTCACCGTCGGCATGTTTGACCGCTCCACAATAGCGAGCGGCATTTTCCCGTCGACTCCATTCGGAGTTCCCGACCTGCCATCGACGCGTTACAACGACAACCAATCGACCGCCGCATCGGTAAATGCGCTGACAAAGTTACGCACCGACCTCACGCTGACGGTCAACGCCGACTACAAGCGTGACCACAGCCGATTCAGCGCATCCAATGTAACGACCTACTTTGTGGACGATGACGAAAATCTGTCGGTCGACGAGCACAGCACCTCCATGCTGCACAACAACACCGGCAACGTGACGCTGCGGCTTGAAAACAACTCGGCAGGCAACTATTTCGCCGAGTCACTCAGCATTAAAGGCACATTCAATCGCAACCGTTACGGCTTGTCGGGTACATCGACGCTCGGCCAGTCACTGCGAAGCAACGATGTCACGCTATCCAATACATTCAACACCACAGTGCGTCACGGCGACAACCTGTGGCAACTGAACTCCGAGATAGTCTATTCAACCACTCCGCTTAACGCAATGAAAGTGACGACACCGCAAGGCATTACGACAATCGACCAAACAGCTACAGGACAAGCGTTTGCCACGCGTCACAGCACATCGTTCGGTTATGCGTTTTCGAGCGAGTCGATGACGGGTGTCGACATAGCGTTTGAGTCGGACTACAACAGCATCGTCACGCGTCTTGCACGTGACGGCGACAGCTCATCGGCCAATGACAATTCGGGCTACGCGCTTGTCACAACCCTATCGCCCTACTACAAGCTGCAAAAAGGCCGTTGGGTGTGGCGCACCGAGATTCCCGTGTCGCTACACAACATCCGCTATACCGACTTAATCGCCGACAGCCGCTACCGACACAACCGGTTGTATTTAGGCGCAAGCTCTTCGTTCAATTTCCGATTTTCCAACGGCGTGAGATGGGGCGTGACATTGGGTCGCAAATGCCGTGTAGGCACATTGACCGATTTCATCGTCAATCCCATCTTCACCTCCTATCGCAACAGCACCGTGCTCGGCACCGGATCGCTCAACGTGCGCACCACCCTGTCGGCCTCCACCTCGTTCAGTTTCCGCAACATAGTCAAGGGACTTTTCTGGAATGCACGCGCGAGCTACAGGCGCACGACCTCTCACCGCATTTCCTCCAGCGATGTAAGTGCCGATGAAACTGTGACCACACCCGAAGCTTCACGCAATCACATCGATGTATGTGACGCTTACGGACAGATAAGCAAGAATGTGCGGCGACTGCACACAACCTTCACACTTCGTGGCATAGTCAACCTGATGTGGCGTGACATGAAGCGGCAAGGCAATTTATCACGCGTAGGCACCGACCACTATGAGGTGTCGTTGAGCTCCAAGAGCAACATACTGAACGACATCGTGTCATTCGGGCTCGGTGTGCATTACTCGTTGTCAAACCGCCGCATAGGTGACGGAGATGACAACATAATCGACGGCCTTAACGGCACTTTCGACCTGTCGGTATTCCCTGTTAGGAGCCTTGAACTATTTACCCGCTGCTATTACAGCCGGGTGAAACTTACCGAGGGGCAATATCGGCAGGCAATGTACATCGACGGTGGAGCGCGTTACATGGCCGGAGCCTTTGAACTGGAATTGACCGCCAAGAACCTTACCGACGAGAGGGAGTATGCCTACACCGTCTTTAATGAGTATGACACATATCGTTACTCCTTTACACTCCGTCCCATAGAATTTCTGCTCCAATGCCGATATAAATTCTGAATATCAAGCTGATATTACGCACATTATGTTGTATAACATATCATTTATTTGAAAGCGTACGATTATATTCGTTATATTTGTCCGATTTCAAATCAATAATCGTAAATTATATGCTTGGAAAATTACGTAATGTCACATTGCTGTGTGTGCTGCTGCCTTTTATCTGCCATTCGGCCATAACCGGCCAGTTGATTGTTGGCGACGATGAAGTGAAATTCGCCATAAAGGATGTCACATCCCAGTCCACCCCGATTCTTGAACTGTCGTCGCACTCTGACTTCAGCCGCATCATGTACTCAAGCGATGCCGGCGTACTGTCGAGCAAAACCTATGTGTGGACCGTCAAATTCTCGGAACTCACCAACGGATTCTGCTACTGGCGCGTTATTGCCGGGGATGAATGCTACGACGAAGGCAACTCGTTCTACGTGACCAAAGGTAACGACCCTGATGAATACACCCCCGTAAAGGATGCGGTCAAATACCCCAAAGCCAAACTTGAAAACAAGAGTGAGCTGACGCTCGAATCGCTGTGGATAAGGTCGCAGAATATAGGTAACGGACTCTACAAATGCCATGACAAGCATCTCAGCATGACATCGGTACACTGCTTCAATCATGGATTTGTGGTGCGTGACGGTGTCATATATGTAAGTCGCGGATCGCTCAATGTCAGCTCATGGGATCATGACAAAAGCCTGTTGTGGCTCGACCGTTACGACCTCGCGACAGGTGAGGAACTTCCATTCCTCAGAATAAAGCTTCAAGGTGACGCCGATTTCACCGGCGATGATGTAATGCCTTGGATAAGGGAGGATGATGACGGCACAGTCTACTTCACATCGGCCAAATACTTCACCACCGCATCGACCGCCTACGCCCTCTACACAGTCGATATCGACAATCTGCTCGGCGAAGACGACGAGGTGGCCTATGCCTCCGAACAGCTGAAATTTTCGCTCAACGGCAACGTAAAAGGCGCGATGTTCTTCTCGGTGAAAGGGAGCATAAAGAACCGTCAGTACCAAATGTGGATGTCGCCCGGCATCACTTCATTGATGACATGGGACGAAATGAAGTTTGACATATACCGGTGGAGCGTCGACGGACGCAAAGTGCTGGAGGAGAAAGCAACGATAAGCGATGCGGCACTCGTGCTCAACAACAAGTCATCGTTTATGGGCGCGCTGGCCAAGGTCTATCCTGTCGACAATGATTACTTCTATCTGCACAACAACCGCGAACAGCGTAACCACGACTTCTTCTACCCCACTCTCTACCGATTTACCCCCAACGGACAATGCACCTTAGTAGGCTCGGTGAGCAACAACCCGAAACTCGCGCTTAGCGACTACTCCTTCTCGTCGGGGATGTCGATGCTCGATGTCAACGGAGCGTCACTTATCGCCTACGGCATTCCGATGAGCGGAGCATCGGCGGTGAGAATAGTTGAAACTCCGTCGTTTACCGACAATTTCTCGGGCCACAAGTCGCTGTGGGAGATAAATCCGGTGGGATTTTCATCGGACATGAAGCAGGGTTGTGAAGTGCAGTTCATTCCCGACGGAGGGGAAAGCCTCGACGGGCATCTTGTAATCTATGTTGCCAACGGCGGCATGGCCGTATATCGCCTCAAGGTAAAGCCCGACCCGCTGGGAATAGACGATGTCGAAGCTGAGGAATTTTCCTACCGCATCGACGGAACGACGCTTACTTTCAGCCGACAACTCGAACGCGCCGACCTCTACACCCTCTCGGGACGCAAAGTCAGGGGAGCAAGTCACGCTTCATCGCTGTCGATTGACGGATTGTCGCCCGACATATACATACTCACCGGACGCGGAATATCGCCCGTGAAAATTGCAATCAGGTGACACTATGTATCAAATAACTACAATAAGCTCGCCAAAAATGTGTAAATTTGCAGAAATAATGTAAGTTGACACAATTAACGATGAGATTTGACGAGCTTGACCTAAGCGACGACGTGCTCGATGCGCTTGATGCAATGCAATTTGAGGAGTGTACTCCAATCCAGGAAAAAGCCATAGGCGTAGTCCTTGAAGGACGCGACCTTATAGCCGTTGCCCAGACAGGAACCGGAAAAACCGCCGCCTACCTGCTGCCTATAATAAACCGATTGGCCGAAGGCGACTTCCCCGACGATGCCATAAACTGCATAATCATGGTGCCTACCCACGAGCTCGCACAGCAGATCGACCGTCAACTCGAAGGATTCTCCTACTACCTCTCGATAAGCAGCGTGGCAATACACGGCGGCACCGACGGCAAGGAGTTTGCCCGTCAGCAGCAGAGCCTTAAGCTTGGAGCCGATGTGGTAATCGCAACCCCGGGACGACTTCTCGCCCACATGAAGATGGGCTATGTCGACCTGTCGAGAGTGTCATGCTTCGTGCTCGACGAGGCCGACCGAATGCTCGACATGGGATTCTACGACGACATCCTACAGATTGTAAAGCAACTCCCCGCCGACCGTCAGACGCTGATGTTTTCGGCCACAATGCCTCCCAAGATCCAGCAACTTGCATCGACAATACTCAACGATCCCGCCGAGGTGAAAATTGCGGTGTCGAAGCCCACTGAAAAAATCGACCAATCGGCATTCGTGTGCTACGAAGGCCAGAAGACCGATCTTCTAAAGCATCTCTTCAAAACCTGTCACTCACGCCGCGTAATCGTGTTTGCCTCATCAAAGCTGAAAGTAAAGGAGCTGTCACGCGCCCTACGCCAATCGCATTGGAAAACCGGCGAAATGCACTCCGACCTCGACCAGCAGGCCCGCGAATCGGTAATGCTCGACTTCCGCGCCGGGCGCATCGACATACTCGTTGCCACCGACATCGTGGCACGAGGCATCGACATCGACGAAATCACAATGGTGGTAAATTACGATGTACCACACGAAGCCGAGGACTACGTGCATCGCGTGGGTCGCACGGCACGCGCCAACTCCGAGGGCAAGGCGGTGACATTCATCAGCGAGCGCGAGCAGTCGAAATTCGGCTACATAGAGCGATTCCTCGGCTACGAAGTACGCAAGGAGCCTATGCCAAGCCAATTAGGCGAAGCGCCCGAATATCATCCCGAAAAGAAAAAAGGCGGTGTCCGTAAAGGCAAGCCGGGCAATAAAGGCAAGTCACGCTCAGGTCATTCACGTGACAGAAAGCCGCGACAGCCTCAAAACAACCGTCCGACTGAAAACAATCATCCCAAGAGCGACTCACAGCCGCAGAATCCCGTAAAACCGGCAGCGACCGACAAGTCTGCCGAGGCCGCCGCAACCCAGCCAAAGCCTAAGAAACGACGCTACTACCATCGTCGTCGCGGGCCAAAAAATCCCGAATAAGCGGCATCCAAGGCCCCCCTATCGGCGAGTACCGTATTTACGCGCAATGACATTGCGCATCACCTTGTCAAGTATAAGCAAAACAGCCATGACGCCGAATGCCATGATGAAAATCACCGGTATTCGGCTAAGACTTTCACCGAACTCACGGAAATTATCCGACATCGACGGCATATCTACGGTAACATTGCTGAAAACTCCTAAAAACTCACTTTTAAGCGACGCTCCATAGAATCGGAGTATAGTCAGGACCCCTAAAGCCAGGAATGCCACTGCTATTATTATAGATACGATGAATGTACGGCGGTCGCTCCTGCGCTCCATGCGTCGCGACAACTCCTGCACACGATTCATCGTAGTGTATGTAAAGTTTGTAGGCAGCTTAGCCTCAAGCGTTTTGCCGCTCAATGCCTTGCGAATAGCCTTGTCGCCTTGCTTAAGGCCACCGGCTTTAGCCGGGTTGTCATGTGTCTTTCCTGTCATAACTTCTTCGTTTCAGTCATTAACAAATACAATTTCTTTCTTACCCGGTGGAGCTTGGTCTTGGCATTCGGCACCGAAAGTCCGGTTATGTAGGCAATGTCGCTGACCGACTGCTCCTCCATGTAAAACATATTGACCAACGCACGTTCATCGGCCGAAAGCCGCGCAATTGCATCGTTCAACTTTTCAATTTGCTCCTCACTGTCGTCATCGAGAGCCTCGTCGACAGCATTATCGGAAATAAGCGTCAACTGCCGGTCGTCGATAAGCGACTCAACAGGCACCGACCTGCGTGCAGCCGAAATGGCCGTATTGTAGGCAATGCGGTACAACCATGTGGCAAAAGTGCTCTTGCCGTTAAAGCTCGACAAATTCTCAAATGCCTTCATGAACACATCTTGAGTAAGCTCCTCGGCATCCTCAGGCTTGTCGATGATGCGTACAATAGTAGCAAACACTTGACGGCTATAAGTTCCCACGAAATATTCGTAGCGAAACGTGCGTCCGTTAAGTATCTCATCTATTATATGTGACTCATTATCGCGCATTACATCCCTTTAGACGCATGGTTGAAACTTAGGTTACAAAAATCGCAAAATTTTTTTTCATCATGAAATTTTTTGACAGAAAGTGTAACCTTTCAATACAAGCTGCGTCTAACCGAATACAACAACGAAAACAAATAATTTTTAACAACTCAAAAAATAATTACAGTTATGGATTTCAATTTCATCATTCCACAGGCTATCACAGCAATTGTATTCTACGGAATCTTTAAAATCATTCAACTATTTGTATGTCGCAAAGAGCGACTAATCCTCGTCGAGAACATGGCCCGATTAGCAGAATGTAAATCCGAAGGGCAGCCTATCGTCAACCTTCCGATAATCAACTACGGCTCGACTCCTATAAAATTCAATGCACTAAGATGGGGATGCCTCCTGTTTGGATGCGGATTAGGAATATTGGTTGGTTACATAATGTGCATCTACACAATTCCCGACTATTTTAATGCCGACAAATGGTGGCTTTCAACCTACACAAGCGTAATCTATTCCTGCTGCTTGTTCATCTTCGGTGGAGCATCATTGATAATATCATTCATCATCGAATACAAACTCGGCCTCAAAAAAGGCAACGAAGAATCAGGCCAACATTAAGCCGACAGCATCGAGCTACTGAATTGTGAAGTAAAACGGGCTGCGCCGCAACGTTAATTGCGTCGCAGCCCTTCTTGTGCTTGTCAATGAAGGAGCAGGTTTATGCAATCCGCCATCCAGTCGTCATCCTACGCTCTCCACGAGCAAATCCCCGCGTTAGCGCAAGAGCTGCGTAGCTGCTCAATAGAGTTAGCCTCATGCAAATGCGCCTTTAGGTGCGTGCAGCGTGAGGTCACATCGCGCCCTCCCCCAACCCCCACGGGCTGCGTTAGCTGCCCAATAAAAATGTCACGCAATGATTTGCGAACGGACATAAAAAAACGGGCTGAAATACAATGTATTTCAGCCCGTTACAAGGTTGTCGGGGTGGCGGGATTCGAACTCGCGACCCCCTGCTCCCAAAGCAGGTGCGCTAACCGGACTGCGCTACGCCCCGAATGCCTTTAAGCGAGTGCAAAGGTAAGAATATTATCCTACCTTTGCAAACCTTTAAGCCTATTTTTACTTATTTTTAGTATTCATCCCACGAGCGAATCTCGATGTCATCGACGGTCATTTGAGTGAACGAGTCGATAAAGGCCGAAGCCAATCGAGCATTAGTCAACAGCGGCACATTCAGGTCGATAGCTGCGCGGCGTATGCGATAGCCGTTGGTCAACTCGGTTTCCGAGAGGTTCTTGGGAATATTGACCACAAGGTCCACCTTCTTGTCATGCAACAACGACAGTGCCTGCGGCTCCATGTCGGGCTGACTCGGCCAATAAACCTTTATCGCGGGGATGCCGTTGTCGGTTAGGAACTGGTGAGTACCGCCGGTGGCATAGAGTGTGTAGCCGCTATTGTAGAGCGCATGGGCGGCATCGAGCATATCGGCCTTCTGCTTGGGTGTTCCGGTCGACAGCAGCACGCCGTTGCCCTTTGACGGAATCCTCATACCCACCGAAAGCATTGCCTTAAGTATGGCCTCATTGGTGTCGGCGCCTATACAGCCCACCTCACCGGTCGATGACATATCAACGCCAAGCACAGGGTCGGCACCTTGAAGACGCGAGAATGAGAACTGCGAGGCCTTGATGCCCACGTAATCGAGATCGAAGGCATTCTTGTGAGGCTTCTCGACATCATGACCGAGCATAACGCGAGTGGCAATGTCGATGAAGTTGAGCTTAAGCACCTTGCTCACAAACGGGAACGAACGCGATGCGCGCAGGTTGCACTCTATCACCTTTATGTCGTTGTTCTTGGCAAGGAACTGAATGTTAAACGGACCCGATATGTTGAGAGCCTTGGCTATCTTCTGACTCACCTTCTTTATGCGGCGAATAGTTTCGACATAAAGTTTCTGAGGCGGGAACTGGATTGTGGCATCGCCCGAATGCACGCCGGCAAACTCGATGTGCTCCGATATGGCATAGACCTTTATCTCACCGTTCTGGGCCACGGCATCCATCTCTATTTCCTTGGCAAACTGAATGAACTCGGTGACAACGACCGGATGCTCCTTTGACACATTGGCTGCAAGTCGCAGGAAGCGTTCAAGCTCCTCGTTATTGGAGCATACGTTCATCGCAGCACCCGACAGCACGTAGCTCGGACGCACCAGGACAGGGAATCCCACCTCATCAATAAACTTGTGAATGTCGTCAAACGAGGTCAATTCCCTCCATCGAGGCTGGTCGACTCCGATGCGGTCGAGCATGGCCGAGAACTTGTGACGATCCTCGGCATTGTCAATCGAGGTGGCCGATGTGCCGAGTATGGGCACTTCGGCGGCATCAAGACGGGTGGCAAGGTTGTTGGGAATCTGACCGCCCACCGACAATATCACTCCGTGAGGCTGCTCAAGATCGAGAATATCCATAACTCGCTCGTAGGTGAGCTCGTCGAAGTAGAGCCTGTCGCACATGTCATAGTCGGTCGACACCGTTTCGGGATTGTAGTTAATCATTACCGAACGCCAGCCCTCGCGCTTAACAGTCATCAACGCATTGACCGAACACCAGTCAAACTCAACCGAGCTACCGATGCGGTAGGCACCCGAGCCGAGCACCACAATCGACTTGTGGTCATGCAGATACTTGACATCATTGGCCGATGCATTGTAGGTCATATACAGATAGTTGGTCTTGGCCGGATATTCGGCACCCAGCGTGTCAATCTGCTTCACCACCGGAACAATACCAAGACTCTTGCGCATTCCACGCACCACATCCGATGCCTCGTGCGATGAGCTCCACACATCCTTCATGACAGCTCTTGCTATCTGGAAGTCGCTGAACCCCTGCTCCTTGGCCTGACGCAACAACGCCTCGGGCAGCTTGTCGACCGAGTCAAATGTTTCAAGTTCATCGGCAGTCATCACGATGTTGTGCAGCTTATAGAGGAACCAGCGGTCAATCTTGGTCAGTTCATGTATGCGCTCCAGGCTGTAGCCTTGGCGCATGGCTTTCGAGATGACGAATATGCGCTTGTCGGTAGGTTCCTTAAGGGCATGGTCGATGTCGGGAATCTTGATTTCCTTGTTTTCGACAAATCCGTGCATGCCCTGTCCTATCATGCGGAGGCCCTTCTGAATCGCCTCCTCAAATGTGCGGCCTATGGCCATGACCTCGCCCACCGACTTCATCGAGGAACCAATCTCACGCTTAACGCCATGGAATTTACCAAGGTCCCAACGTGGAATCTTCACCACCACATAGTCAAGGGCCGGCTCAAAGAATGCCGATGTCACCTTGGTCACCGAATTCTTCAAGTCGAAAAGTCCGTAACCGAGTCCGAGCTTTGCAGCCACGAAAGCAAGCGGATAGCCCGTAGCTTTCGATGCAAGAGCCGATGAACGCGACAGGCGGGCATTGACCTCGATGACCCTGTACTCCATCGAAGCGGGGTCAAAGGCATACTGCACGTTACATTCGCCCACAATGCCTATGTGTCGTATGATTTTTATAGCAAGCTTGCGCAGATAGTGGTAGTCCTCATTGGAAAGGGTCTGCGACGGAGCCACGACGATTGACTCGCCGGTGTGTATGCCGAGCGGGTCGAAGTTCTCCATGTTGCACACCGTTATGCAGTTGTCAAAACGGTCACGCACCACTTCATATTCAACCTCTTTCCAACCCTTCAGCGACTTCTCCACGAGCACCTGCGGCGAGAACGACAACGCCTTCTCGACAAGGGCTATAAGCTGCTCCTCGTTGTCGCAGAATCCGCTGCCGAGTCCGCCGAGCGCATAAGCGGCACGCACGATTACGGGATAGCCCAAATCGTTGGCGGCCTTTATGGCATCGGCTGTGGTGTTGACAGCCTCGCTCTTGATGGTCTTTACATTTATCTCGTCGAGCTTCTTCACAAACAGCTCACGGTCCTCGGTTTCCATGATGGCACGCACCGGAGTTCCGAGCACCTTCACGTTGTAGCGGTCGAGCACTCCGCTCTCATGCAGCGCGACACCGCAGTTGAGCGCGGTCTGTCCGCCAAACGCCAGCAGAATGCCGTCGGGGCGCTCCTTCTCGATAACCTTCTCCACAAAGTAGGGCGTCACGGGAAGGAAGTATATCTTGTCGGCAAAGCCGTCGGATGTCTGTACGGTAGCAATGTTAGGATTTATCAGCACGGTTGTTATACCCTCCTCCTTCATTGCCTTCAGAGCCTGCGAACCTGAGTAGTCAAACTCGCCCGCTTCGCCAATCTTCAATGCGCCACTGCCAAGAAGCAGCACTTTTTTTATCGAATGTGGATTCATCGTCATTTATATATTAAGTGCGTGTCGTTAAAGCATATTTACAAATTCATCAAAGAGAAATTCCGTGTCCTTGGGGCCCGACGAAGCTTCGGGATGGAACTGAGCCGAGAAGAAAGGCTTGCTCTTGTGGCGTATGCCTTCATTGGTTCCGTCGTTCATGTTGATGAAGAGCGGCTCCCAGTCATCGGGCAGCGTGGAGTTGTCGACCGCAAACCCGTGATTCTGCGACGTGATGAAGCAGCGGTCGGTTCCCGCTTGACGCACTGGCTGGTTGTGGCTGCGGTGTCCGTAGGCAAGCTTGTAGGTCTTCGCTCCGGCAGCCTTGGCAAGCAGCTGGTTGCCCATGCATATACCGCATATAGGCTTCCCTATCGCCATGGCCTTGCGCAGATTGTCGACTGTTTCAGCGGCCATGTCGGGATTGCCCGGGCCGTTGGATATGAACAGTCCGTTATAGGGTATTGATGTAAAATCATAATTCCAGGGAACGCGGATCACTTTTACGCCTCGGCGCGTAAGGCAGCGTATGATGTTGTGCTTCACTCCGCAATCGACGAGCACTACTGTCTTCTCGCCTTCGCCGTGCACCTCCACCTTATCGCAGCTCACTTTGGCTACAAGATTCTCGGCGTTAGGGTCGTAGAACGGAACATCCTCACTCCCCTCGACTATTATTTTTCCCAACATCGAACCGTGTTCACGCAGATGCTTCGTCAGCTCTCGGGTGTCTATTCCGTAGATTCCGGGGATGTGCTCCTCCTTGAGCCAGTCGGCAAGACTGCGGTCGGCCTGCCAGTGGCTGTGCTCCCACGAATAATCCTGAGCCACGATTGCCTTGCAATGGATGTGGTCGCTCTCATAGTATTCGCTCACATCATTCTTTTCACGCCGGGGAGGAACGCCGTAATTTCCAAGTATGGGATAGGTGGTAACTAATATCTGCCCCTCATAGGAAGGGTCGGTAAGACTTTCGGGATAACCCGTCATCGCGGTGTTGAACACGACCTCGCCCGAAGTTGAGGCCTCATAACCGAAGGATTTTCCCTCGAAAGTGGTCCCGTCCTCAAGAACAAGGACTGCTTTTTTTGTTTCGCGCATACGATAGAAAATAATATGTAGGAAAAATAAGTGTCACAATTCACAGGCTTTCTATCGTGAAAACCATGCAAAGGTAAGAAATTTTCGCTACACACTTAACCTTTTGCCATTAAAAATAATGTTTTTATGACAAATATCTTAAATTGCGTCGATTTGCGTTACCGAAAAATGAAATTAAGACTAAATAAGCCTCCGTCTATTGCCCGTATGCTTTTTTCGACTATTTTTGCAGTAATGATTATAGCATGACCTGAATGAAGCTCCGCAATGTCATCTTATCGGTTCTTTGTGTGCTGTCGTCGCTCACCGCCACGGCGCAAACCGAAGTGACCGACTCCCTGCTTCCCGACATTGACTCCCGGGAACTTCCCGGCATGACCGACAAGCCCGAATACATTGAAACTCCGGTAACAATGTCGCCGGTGATGTCACGCATGAACGATGTCGAGAACTTCAAGTATCATCGCATACAACCCCTGCACATAAGCATCCCTACCGACGGGCGCATCGCAATGTGGCATAACGGTGGTGTGTTCGGAGCGATAGCTGTCGACGAGATGCCGGGAATGATGGGCATCGAGAGCGGAAGCATAACGTTCATTCAGCAATTGGGACGATTTACGTTCACAACCCATGCCGATGCCGTGAAATACGGCTATTTCAACGGCCTGACCACATCCTACGGGATAGGAGGGTCGCTATCCTATCGCATCAACGACCGACTGAGCGTGACAATGTTTGGCAGCTACTACACTCCGGCGGGCAATGTCAATCCCGCCATGGCCGGCTATCTGTCGCTGCCGTCATTCGGAGGTTATGTCGACTATCGTTTCAGCGAACGTTGGGGAGTAAAGGCAGGAGTACAAAGCTATCGCGCATCCGACACCGGCCGCTGGCACACACAGCCCATGGTTATTCCCTACTATCGACTCTCGGAAAAGGCTGAAATAGGAGTGGATGTGGGAGGCATCCTCTACAACATCATCAGGTCATCGCGGGGAAAGTCATTCCAAAACGTGGGCAACCCCACAATTCCACCTCCCGTAGGCGGACCGCCTCCCGTGGCTCCACGCCGATAATGCAATCAATCACTCCGATTTATAACGCCTCTGACCAAAATGCAACCAGCCAATCACGCCTCACAAAGATTATCCAACATGGAACTGCTGCGCATCATCAGCATGCTGATGGTGCTTGCTGTACACTTCGACGGTGCTTCGTTGGGATTGCCTCAGCTGTCGGGCGATGTCGACAGGATGACCGGGCGTCAGGCATGGCAGCTTGCCACCGAATCCATAACAATAATAGGCGTGAACTGCTTCACGCTCCTTTCGGGATATTTCGGCATAAAGCTCAGGGTAAAGTCGGTTGCAGCCTACTTGTTTCAATGTATATTCTACGCTGTAGGCATCGCGACAGTTACAGCCATTGCGGCTCCCAATCTGATGGATTACGACCGGTGGCTTGAAAGCTGGCTTGTGCTGACCCACACCGACCTTTGGTATGTACCTGCCTATTTCGCCCTTATGCTCTTAAGCCCGTTCCTTAATGCCGGATTCTCGGTCATGTCACGCAAGAGCGCTGTAGGCGTCACGTTGCTGTTCATCCTGTTTAACATCTGGGCCGGCTGGTGGTGGGGAGGCAAATTCAACCCCACCGGCTACACCATAGTCCAGCTTATAATGATGTATATGACGGGCCGCACGCTTAGCCTGTTCCCCACCCTCGCCACAGGCTGCGGGCGCAACCTCACTATGGCATCGACAGGCTATGTCGCCGCCACTGCCGGAATATTCGTGACATCGCTCTATATGCCTTCGCTGAAAGCATTTGCCTACAACGCTCCCTTTGTTCTTTGCGCATCGGTAGCCCTGTTCATCACATTCATGAATCTCCACATGCAATCAAGGGCCATAAACTACATCGCACGCTCGGCATTTGCGGTCTATCTTCTTCACAAGTCGCCGATTATATGGACACAACTGATAAAACCCACCGTTTACCAATGGTGGCAGGAGCACTCGTTGTGGGAATTTTCATTGATGATGACAGGCTTGATGATTGTTGTCTACATTGTGGCTATGCTTATCGACCCGCTGCGCAGGATGTTGTCCGACATTTTCATCTCAACCGTCACGAAGTCGTTCAGGCGTGAGCATGCCGAGTGAACATTGCCGCGTCTTCAGCCATTATCTTGTTAAAAACAATCACTCACTATGACACGCCCAACTTATATGTCAGAATCGCTGCCGTCACGCAGGCTGTTGATGATCGTCGACCCACAGGTCGATTTCATTACCGGCACACTTCCTGTACCGGGTGCCGAAGCCGCAATGAACGACCTTGCCGAATACATAACGCAAACCAACGGTGACTACACGCTTAAGATAGTAACCGCCGACCGACATCCGTTCAACCATTTCTCATTCAAGAATTTCGGAGGGCGTTGGCCGTCACATTGCATTCACGATACTGTTGGCGCGGCTATATGGCAGTCACTTGTAAATCCGTTATACCTCACTGCCGGAGATGTAAGATTTTTCTACAAAGGTCAGTCGGCCGACATCGAGGAGTATTCGATATTTCAGAATCAGGAGGCCAAGGAGCGCATAGTGCGCATAATCAATAACGAGGGCATCGATCAGATAGACATTTGCGGACTTGCCGGCGATGTGTGCGTTCTCAACACACTTTGCGACGGCATCGACCTATTCGGCCGTGACATGTTCAACGTGCTGCTGCGCTTCTCCCCTTCACTCGACGGAGGCACCGCCCTCAACAACATCCTCAACCGCCCCTAAGTAATTGTCAGCGCATGCTGTAGATGAATAGCGACAGACCTGTTACCAACATGATGAAACCTATCCACAGGTAGAACCGATAGTTGGCCACTTCAGCTTGAGGGACAAGCGGATGGATTTTTATGCGCTGAAGACGGTAGAGCTTCTTCAGCCTCACATAGAGGCGCAGCCCCAATCCTGAAAACAACAACACAAGCCCCAATATTTTGTACACACTCATAACCGTTACGATTTAGTTATCCCCCATAAGTAATATAAGCTATCACACCCAAAGCAAACAAGCCATAGCCGGCATAGCGTATGGCATAAAGGAGTCGGTTATATCTCACCCATGCATCACTCCCGTGCTGCGCCTTTATCTTCAACGCGGCTCCCCACATTCGGCTGCCGGCCATGCAGGCAACGGCGGCTATAAATATGCTTATAATAGTCCATATCATAAGCATATAACAAGTGAGGAGCCGCGATGGTTGTCATCGACTAAAAAGTCGTTATTTTCCCTTTTTGTCGCCGACTTTAACAGCCTTTGCCGCCTCGTCAAGAGTCAATGTACCGTTCATTAGAACGACCAGAACCTCATCACTCTCTTCAACCAAAATGACATACTCGTTTGTATTGTTTGCCATCTTTTTCATGTAGATCTTCACATTCTGCTCGTCGTCATTGACACTCATCATAATTTCGTAACCGTTCTTCTGGTTTATGTTAAGCTCTTTTATCAGCTTATTAAGCTCGACTACCGAAGCGGGCGACTCGGCGTTAATAAGCTCAAGGCTATTAAGCTTCTTTATAACAGCCGACAGGTTCATATCGTCGGTCACATTCGCGTCGCCTGCCATCTGAAGCATGGCCTTTGACACATAAACGGTAGTTACACCCTTTATCTTCTCACATTTCTCAAAAAACTTGCTTTGAGCAAACGTTCCCATGGCGCAAAACACCGTAAGGAGCATGAAAATAATTTGTCGTTTCATAATTCTATATTTTATTAAGTTCTTCGTATAATAATTCTGTAGCGTCACAAGTTGTCTTTTCAGCGGTTTCAATTCCGGCCATACCCTTTTGCAAATTTGTTGACAACAAGGTCAAAGCCATTTTAGTGTGGGCATAAGCCTCTTCAGGCGTCATCTCCGATTGAGGCTCTGCCGGAACCGTGTTATTATAGGTCGTGGCACCGAATACGATCAAGGCACATGCTGCCGCAGCCGATACCCAGGTAAGCGACTTGCGCAAACGACGGCCTATGACATCGCCCCTTGACTTGGCAGCCTGCTCGTCGATCATGTCACACAGCCGCTGCTCCAGTCCATCGGGCACCTTTACATCGGCAAGCTGCATGAACATCTCCTTGTCGGGCAACAGCTCCTCTTCAACCTCGTTTTGACTGAAATAGTCAAGCAACGCCTTCTCCTCGGCCTCGGTTGTGTAACCGCCGTAGTAGCGGTCGAGCATTGATTTTATATCGTTTACAGTCATCATTTAATGAAGTTTAAAAGTTTGAAAAATGTTTTCGTATCGCCATGCGTCCACGGCTAAGCAGCACCCTCACGTTGCCGGGCGATTGCCCCGTGGCCGCCTCTATCTCTTCCATTTCGCATCCTTCAACATCCCTTAATGTCACGACCCGCCTTTGCATTTCGGGCAGTGTGTCGATAATCGACAGCACCTTAGTCGCACGATCGTGGTTCTCAAGTCGTGAAGCCATGTCGTAGTCGGGTTCACCGGCTCTCACATCGTCAATCACTTCATCATGCCGGCGATTGTTGACGAGGTCCATGCTCTCATTGCGCACAAGTGTCATAGCATAAGCTTCAGGACTTTCAAGAGCCGACAGCTTGTCACGCTTCTCCCAGAGCTTCATGAACACATTCTGCACCACATCCTCGGCATCGACGGCATTACCCGTCAGCCTGAATGCCAGCACATACATGCGTCGGTGGCTCGGCATCATAAGTCGTTTAAACGTGTCGGCGTTCATTGCAATCACTTATTATTGGATTCATTTACAAATTTGAGAATATCGCTCTTTTTGAAATCGCCTTTCAACTCCATGAACGTACATTCCGAATCGGAGTAGTTAAGCAGATAAAGCCTTTTTATCTTGTCGCCCTTGGAGTCCATCCAAATTTTTACGACATCACCGTCATCATTCATGCGCAAAAGCTCCTCGCATCCACTGTCGGTGTCGTTAATCATGTTTATAAGCGGTTCACACCGACTTTCGGAAACGAGCATTTTCATGCTTTTGACTTTGTCGGCCATGGGAACATCGTTTACACCTCCCAAGTTTTTACCAAGCCATGTTACAAAAGGAGGCATGCTGATATACGTGACATCCTCTTTCTTTTTGAACTCATTAAAAACGCTGTCAAATCCACGACTATAACCGGCCTGAACCGCCAGCAGCAACGCGATGATAATAATTGACAATCTTTGTTTCATAATCTCTATTTTTTATCAATCGCCCCGTTTATCGGGGCTTACAATCAATAGACCCTAAAACTGATTTTTTGTTACAAAAATATTTGATTTTTTTAAGCGCCCGTTCAAATCCACTTAATGCCACCCACACCACGGTAGTGTCAGGATTGATGTAACTATAGTCCAGCTGAAGGTTCCCTCTGTTCTCATCCATATATCCGCCCACAGGGGTTTCCTTACGGGTAAGCGATTGTCCGTCGGGATAGATGAATGTTTCATAGTATTCACGTGTACAACCTATTTTATTTGTCAGCTTATAATTCATGCTTAGCCCCCATTGCGACTTGCCGTCGTTGAATTTAAGCGATGCATACCATGGAGCCCATGCACAGTTCAGCGCCTGATCTCCCGACAACATAAACGCACCTCCGGCATCGGGATTTGCGACAATGAAATTCACCACCGCGTTAGCTCCATTGTAACGCAATCCCGGGTTATCAATCCACTCAACTCTCTTGATTGTTTCAGGCAATAGTGATTGGACTTGTTCAGTCGTGGCTACTCGACCGTTAATACGCAACTGCACACTTTGCCCCGATGACTTGACTGTGCCGGAAAAGTCATCCACGTTAAGTGTTGGAATCATTAGATTACGGAGCATCTGCATGCCGTTTTTAGAATATTCCACAGCCGTTTGCGATGGATAAAACACATCCATGTCGGCCTTTCGTATAATCCTTGGAGCCTGAACAACTATCTCGTCAAGCTCATGGGTTGCAATCGAATCGGGCACTTCATTGTGAGCAATCGCCACAGTGCCTCCTAATAATGTAATTAATGAAGTGAACAAGAATCTCATTTTGGTAATCCATTTTTGAATGATTACCTTTTAGACCCCTGTCCACCCGATTATGTTACAAAGACAAATACGATTTAGAGCGAGCGTATAAACTTCTCGCCATAGTCGAGAAGCAGATCATGTCCGGCCGCATTCAGATGGGCCGTGTCGTTGACACCGCCGCCTTGAAAGTATTTGGCACGGAACTCGGGATTGTTGACATCAATGCCACTTGTGTGAGCTGCGTCGAGCACAGGAATACCGTAACGACCGCAAGTCGAGATTATCTCCTCGATTACCTCCTTGAAATAGGGACGATCGACATTCCACGGTGTCACAAAACCGATGGCGGTATCGGGGTAACGCTCCTTAAGGCTACGACACAACGTGTCGAGGCTCTTGGTAAACTTGTCCCAGCCGCCGTACTTGGCCACCCAGTCGGCATCGTTATGTCCGGCGATCACAAGCAGTATGTCGATGCTGTCGGGCAATTCCTTGTAACGCTCGGTCATCTCCCGGCCAAAGCCCTCCTTGCTGCGGTCAAAAGCTATCGAGCTGCCGTTTCGTCCGAAATTGATGTATTTCATGCCCATTCGCTCGGCCACCTTTGAATGCCAGGCCTCGGTGTAGGGGCGCAGATGATTGGCCACATAACTGTCGCCGAACACACACATTGTCTTTCCCGAAAAATCGTCATCGGCCGCAAATGCTGAAACATTTAACGAAATGACAGCCGCTAAGGCTGCAATAGCTTTAATCAAGGTATTCATATTGATTTCTATATTTACGCCCTAAAGTTAAAAAACTTTTTAATATGCCGCCCTATTATTTACCCCTTAATTTGTCACTTGACCTCACAAGCTTTGTCGGCTCGATAAAGTTTTGTACTTTTGCACTACATACATAGACAAGAACTTTATACCAAATTATATAATTCAAGCACTAAATCATGAGTAAAATCAAGTATGCAGTTCTTTCTATCGCTTTTACATCAACGATAATCATGAATGCAGAACAACCCAAAGGCGTCGACCGTAACAATCTCGACCCGTCGGTGACGCCACAAGAGGACTTTTACGAGTATGCCTGCGGCGGATGGATGAAAGCCAATCCGCTCAAGCCCGAATTTTCACGTTACGGCACATTCGACCAACTCCGTGAGAACAACCGCACACAGGTGCGTGACCTCATAACCGGCCTCGACACAAAGAATGCCCCCCAAGGCTCAATGACACAAAAGATAGGCGACCTCTATGCGCTGGGGCTCGACAGCATTAAGCTGAACCTCGACGGAGCGCAACCCATAATGGGCGATGTTGTAGCCATAAATCAGACACCCAAGGCCGACCTTATCGACCTGATAGCCGTGATGCCCGGAATATCGGCGTTCTTCGCCACCGGAGTGGAAGCCGACATGATGGACTCCAACGCCAATGCCATGTATTGGTCGCAAGGCGGACTCGGACTCGGCGACCGTGACTACTATCTTGAAGATAGCGAAAACGCACGTGACCTACGTGACGCCTATCGTAAATATGTGATGACGCTCACCCGTCTTGTAGGCTATGACGAAGCCGCACAACAACGAGTAGCCGACAACGTGATGAAAATCGAAACCGCACTCGCCGAAGCGGCCATGTCACGCGAAGAGCTGCGCAACCCTGCGGCATCCTACAACCCCATGACCATGCAGGAGCTCGCCGAGCGTTATCCCAATGTCGACCTGAAGCGTTACTTCGCCAAGCAGGGCATCAACGACATCAATTCGGTAATCATAGGACAACCCAAATCGCTTGCCGCTGTCGACAGCATCCTGGCCAACGCCACCGAGCAGGAACTGCATGACTACTTCACGGCAGGTTACATAGCTTCGGCCGCCCCCTACCTGAGCGATGACTTCGTGACAGCCGACTTCCTGCTATCCAAGGCCGTGTCGGGTGTTCAGGAGCCGCTACCCCGATGGAAACGCGCAGTAAGCGTCCCCAATTCTCTTCTCGGAGAGGCCGTAGGTCAGCTCTATGTCGAAAAATATTTCCCGCCGACATCCAAGGACAAGATGCTCGACCTTGTTGCCAACCTTAAGACAGCACTGCGACAGCACATCGACGCACTCACTTGGATGAGCGACACCACCAAGGCCCGCGCAAGGGAGAAGCTCGACGCATTCTCCGTGAAGATAGGCTACCCCGACAAGTGGCGTGACTACAGCAAACTTGACATCGACCGACGCAAATCCTACTGGGACAACATAAAAGGAGCAATAAAGCATGAACAGGCCTACAACCTCTCAGACTGGGGCAAACCCGTCGACCGCGACCGATGGTTCATGACACCTCAGACGGTCAACGCCTATTATAACCCGACGACAAATGAGATATGCTTCCCCGCCGGAATACTTCAGGCTCCCTACTTCAACCCCGACGCCGACCCGGCCGAAAACTACGGCGCGATAGGCGTAGTGATAGGACATGAGATGACGCATGGATTTGACGACCAGGGCAGTCAGTTTGACAAGGACGGAAACCTGTCGAACTGGTGGACCGAAAACGACCGCAAACGTTTCAACGAGCTCACCGACGGTCTTGCCGAGCAGTTCAACCGCATCATCGTCCTCGGCGACACTCACGCCAACGGCCGATTCACGCTCGGCGAGAACATAGCCGACCAGGGAGGATTGCGAGTGGCCTACACCGCCTATCACAACTCACTCGGCAACAGCGAGGGCGAAGTAATCGACGGCTTCACGCCCGACCAACGATTCTACCTCTCCTACGCCAACGTATGGGCCGGCAACATCCGCGATGAGGAGATACTGCTGCGCACCAAGACCGATCCCCACTCGCTCGGCCGCTGGCGCGTCAACGGCAGCCTGCGTAACATCGAGCCGTTCTTCAAGGCATTCAACATCAAAGAAGGCGACAAAATGTACATGCCGGTCGACCAACGAGTCATCATCTGGTAACGACCGATTATAATGTAACGCTGACATCACGATACGCCGCGAGAACCATCCCGCGGCGTATCTCGTTTCATCTATATAAATAAGGAATAGGGATGAATGATTATTGCAATGTGGGGAAATTTCTTAAATTTGTAGAAAATTTTAGAGAATGGACAATAACGCTGTTGTTAACGAACTTTCCAAGAGCATGGGACGTGATGCAAAGGACATCGCGGCTCTTCTCGACGGAATAACCGCCATAATGCGCGAAAAGCTTAGCGCAATGGACTCCATAGCCATACCCGGATTCGGCACTTTCGAGCCAATCAAGGAGGACGAACGAATCCAAAACGACCTATCGACCGGAAAGCGGCTCTTGCTGCCTCCTGAAATAACCGTACAGTTCAAGTCAAGCGCCTTGTTACGCCGTAAAATTTCCGACCTATGAATCTCACAATCACATTCCCGCAACTCGCCGCTGCACTGGCACAAGCCACCGGAAGCAGCCAATCCACAGCCGAAACATTCATCCGTCAGCTGTTTGACTACATATCATCCGAGCTTTCGCAAGGACGAAGCGTCAGCATAAAGGGACTAGGAGCCTTCACGTTAGGAATGTCGCCCGAGAATCCGATACTCTGGCAACCCGCTCCCGAGCTTGCTGAAGCGGTAAACCAGCCCTTCGCCTTTTTCGAGCCGGTAGAGCTGAACGACGGCGTGACCGAGGAGGTGCTGTCGACACCGCCGTCAGCCGACACTGACAAAAAAGAGGATGAACCGGCAGATGTTTCGGAGATTAAAGCCGACGACAACGAGGCTCTACCCATCCCCGAACCCGACGACACTCAGGTTACCGCCGAAACAAGCGACGACAAAGAGTCGCCCGAAGCTTCCGCTGAAGAATCTGCCGAAGAGCCTCAAGAACAAGAAGAGCCATCGACTGTAGATGACGCTCAGCAACAAGACGATTCAACCGCCGACGATCAACCCGCCGATGCTCCTGAAGCCGACGAAACGCCCGACTATCAGGAAGAGTACGCCCCACAACAGCGGTTCAATCCATGGTTTGCGCTAATCATCGGCTTGGCCATAGGTCTTGTGGCAGGATACTACGCAGGTTATCGCTGGCAATACTATCCTTGGGCCGCATCGATGCAATACGAGCCGCAAGCATCAGATACAATAATCGATCCCTACAAGGCCCTCGACTCCGTTATCGTCAATGTCGACAGCCTGCCGGCCGTGACTGTCGATTCAGCAGCTGTAGTCGAGCCGGCCGTCGTTGTGCCCGAAGTAATAACCGACACCATAACGGTGACACGATTCCTCACCACCATGGCGCGAAAATACTACGGCGACCATCGTTTCTGGGTCTACATCTATGAAGAAAATGCCCCGAAACTCCGTCACCCCGACAAAATACGTCCGGGCACAGTGGTCGTCATTCCACCCGCCGAAAAATACGGCATAGATGTTAACGATCCCGAGAGCGTTAAGAAAGCTTCATCCAAAATCGGTGAAATTTACTCCCGTTTTGACAAATAATCTTAATCTTTTAACAAGATAAAGGATATATAGCTAATTTTAACAATCGGTCTTAACTATAAAGTTGTTGGAATATATAAATTTGCACTCACGGGGGAATTATGCCCAAGCGTAAACAAAAAGCGAATTAACATAAATATTAAATAAAAAACAGTTATTACTCAAAAAAGGAATTATGAGTGACACGGTAAACATTAGAGAGCTCAACGACCTCGTTGCCGCAAAGAGCGATTTCATCACCCTCATTCAGCGAGGAATGGACCAGACAATTGTCGGTCAAAAGCATCTCATCGACTCACTGCTCATAGCTTTGCTTTCCAATGGCCACGTACTGCTCGAAGGCGTGCCCGGTCTGGCAAAAACATTAGCAATAAAGACTTTGGCACAAATCATCGATGCCAAATACAGCCGCATCCAGTTCACTCCCGACCTGTTGCCGGCCGATGTAATCGGTACTATGGTCTACAGCGTCAAGAGTGAACAGTTTCAGGTGAAGCGTGGTCCAATATTCGCCAACTTCGTACTCGCCGACGAAATCAACCGTGCGCCGGCCAAGGTACAGAGCGCACTGCTTGAAGCCATGCAGGAGCGTCAGGTGACAATAGGCGACAGCACATTCCCCCTCGACGAGCCCTTCCTCGTAATGGCCACCCAGAACCCCATCGAGCAGGAAGGTACCTATCCCCTGCCCGAGGCACAGGTCGATCGTTTCCTCTTGAAGGTTGTCATAGGCTATCCCTCCAAGGAAGAGGAGAAAGTCATCATACGCCAGAACATCACCAACGAAAAGAAGGAGATACGCCCGCTTCTTAAGCCCGAAGAGATTCTCGAGGCCCAGCGCGTCGTAGAGAAGATATACATCGATGAGAAAATCGAGCGTTACATCGTCGACATCGTATTCGCAACCCGTTTCCCGGCCGACTACAACCTCAACGACCTCACGACAATCATCGCCTTCGGTGCATCGCCCCGTGCGTCAATCAGCCTTGCACGCGCCGCACGCAGCTACGCATTCCTCCGCGGACGCGGTTACGTTGTGCCCGAGGATGTAAGAGCAGTGGCCCATGATGTGCTCCGTCACCGTATCGGACTTACCTACGAGGCCGAAGCCAACACCATCACCGCCGATGAAATAATTTCAGAAATCCTTGACAAGGTAGAAGTACCCTAAGTAGAAAGTCACGCTTATGGATGCCAACGAGCTTCTTAAGAAAGTAAGAAAAATCGAGATCAAGACCAAGGGTCTGTCGCAGAACATATTCGCCGGTGAGTACCACTCGGCGTTCAAGGGTCGCGGCATGATGTTCAGCGAGGTGCGCGAATATCAGTACGGCGACGACATCCGCGACATCGACTGGAACGTGACCGCCCGTCACAACCATCCCTATGTCAAGGTCTTCGAGGAAGAGCGCGAGCTCACCGTGATGCTTCTTATCGATGTGTCGGGTAGCCGCAACTTCGGTGCCATGGGCGAGGACAAGCGAGAAATGATAGCCGAAATAGCCGCTACGCTGGCCTTCTCGGCTATACAGAACAATGACAAGATAGGCGTGATATTCTTCTCCGACAAAATCGAGAAATTCATTCCCCCGAAAAAGGGTCGACGCCACATCCTGTTCATAATCCGCGAACTGCTTGACTTCACTCCCGAGCAACGCGGCACCGACCTGGCCGAGGTGCTTCGCTACATGACCGATGCGCTGAAGAAACGCTGCACAACGTTCATAATCTCTGACTTCATCGACTCACACGACTACTACAAGGCGCTATCTATCGCCAACAACAAGCACGATGTCACGGCCATACAGGTCTATGACAAGCGTGACGCTCAGTTGCCCGATGTGGGATTCATGCGAGTCATCGACCTCGAAACCGGACGCGACCGATGGGTAAACACCTCATCGGGTAAAGTGCGACAGGCATTCAACCGGTGGTGGTATGAGCGTCAGCAGCAGATGATTGACCGCTTCAATCGATGCCGCGTCGACTACACCTCTATTGCCACCGACGAGGATTTTGTTAAATCGCTCATGGGTCTGTTCCAGAAACGCGGCGTGAGATGACATCAACCGCCGCCTTCACGGCAACACTCCACAACCAACCTACAATTCAATATCGCAGAATATGAAAGTTATCAATCGCATTCACTTATTACTGACAGCACTGCTACTGTCGTGCGCCACAGCCCACGCGGCGGCTCCTGTCAGCGTAAAGGCGTCGCTTGACTCAACCTACCTGATAATGGGCAAGCAAACGCTCTTGAAAGTGAATCTTGTGCAGGACAAAGGCACTCAGGGTTACTTCATAACCAACAACGGCGACACGCTCACCCGCGAAGTCGAAATAATTGGCCTCCTCCGCAGCGACACTACCGACATAGGCTCCAACCGCGAAGAGATTGTGCGTGAAATCATAATCCAGTCATTTGACTCGGGGCTCTATACTCTGCCTCCGTTTGTCTACGTGGCCGACGGCGACACATTCGCGTCCAACGACCTGGCTCTCAAGGTGCTCCCCGTCCCGGTCGACACCATGACCACAGTCCATGACTACGCCGGAACGATAGCGCCACACACCCGCATCTGGGACTATCTGCCCGACTTCATAACCGACTATTGGTGGATATATGCCATAATCCTTGCAATAGGCATAGCCGTAGCAGCCTACTTCCTCTTCTTCAAGAAGAAAGTGATAGCAGCCGTGCTTCCCAAGAAGAAACCCGTGCCGCCCTACGAAATGGCTATGCAGCAGCTCAACAAGCTTAAGGAGGAGAAACTCTGCGAGCGCGGACAGGAAAAAGAGTACTACACCCGCCTCACCGAGATTCTTCGTGTGTACCTTGACAAGCGTTTCGGCATAAACGCAATGGAGATGACATCCACACAGATTCTCAACTCCCTGCGTCACCGCGACGACACCAAGCCTACTACACAGCTCATGAAGCAGATTCTTGAAATGGCCGACTTTGTAAAGTTTGCCAAGGTGCGTCCGCTCCCCGACGACAATGTCAAGACCCTCAACATGGCCGTGCAGTTTGTCGAGGATACTAAACCGGTAGAACCCTCGGCCGAAGAGTCATCAGAAACCGACGACGACAAGCCGACCGACGAAACTTCACAACCTAAAGACAAGAAATAATGCAACTCGCTCATCCTGAATATCTCTGGTTGTTTCTTCTGCTCGTACCGTTGATTGCATGGTACGTGTGGAAATATCGTAACGCCTATCCCGCACTCGAAATATCCACGACAACACCCTACAACAAGTTGCCGCGTTCAATAAAGGAGTACATGCTGCACGGACTGTTTCTGTTGCGGCTCGCGGCGATATCATGCGTCATCATAGTGCTTGCACGACCCCAGACTCGCGACAGCTGGCGCACATCGTCGACCGAGGGTACCGACATCATCATAGCCCTCGACATATCGACCTCGATGCTCGCCCGCGACTTCAAGCCCGACCGCTTCGAGGCGGCCAAGGATGTGGCGGCCAAGTTTGTCGCCGGACGCGAAAGCGACAACATAGGCGTGGTCATTTTTGCCGGCGAAAGCTTCACTGCCGTGCCCATGACCACCGACCGATCGGTGCTTGCCAACTACATCCACGACATAAAGATGGGAATGCTTGAGGACGGAACCGCAATAGGCGACGGACTCGCCACATCGATAAACCGCATCAAGGACGGAAAGGCAAAGTCGAAGAGCATCATACTCATCACCGACGGAACCAACAACACCGGTAACGTGGCACCCGTAACGGCTGCCGAGATTGCCAAGAAATATGGCATAAAAGTCTACACCATCGGTGTGGGTCGCAACGGCACCGCACCTATGCCGCAGCAAAACTACTTCGGCGGCATCGACTATGTCAACATGCCGGTCGTTATCGACGAGAACACCCTCCGCTCCATCGCCTCTACCACAGGCGGAAAATATTTCCGCGCTACGGGCAACAACGTGCTGAAGGACATCTTCGCTGAAATCGACCAACTCGAAAAGACCCAGATGGATGTACGCCACTTCTCCCACACCGAGGACAACTACATGATGTGGGCATGGCTCGCCATCGGACTGTTCCTGCTGGAAATCTTGCTGCGTCACACCGTGTTGCGCACAATTCCATGACAATTTACTATAATAATATATAGCCAAAACAATGTTCAGTTTCGCTAATCCACACCTTCTATATCTACTGTTCCTGCTTCCCGTTGTAGCAGGGCTATACATCATTGCGAGGATTGCACGGCGACGCAAGCTCATGCGTTACGGCCGCATTGCAACCCTGACGCCGCTCATGCCCGACGCTTCACGCTACAAGCCCGGGATTAAGCTGGTTCTTCAGCTTATAGCAATAGCCGCACTTGTTATCGTGCTGGCGCGTCCACGTGCCGGTGCCAAGGAGGAGGTGAGCGAAGTACAAGGCATAGAGGTGATGATATGCCTCGATGTATCCAACTCGATGCTCGCTTCGTCGACCGACGATCCGCGCGGTGTGTCGCGACTTCAGCGTGCCAAGCTCGTGCTTGAAAAGCTCATCGACAAGCTCGACAACGACAAGGTGGGCCTGATCGTGTTTGCAGGCGACGCCTACACCCAGCTGCCCATAACGAGCGACTTCGTTTCGGCCAAGATGTTCCTCAACAGCATCTCCACCGAAATGGTCCCCACCCAGGGAACGGCCATAGGCGCTGCCATACAGATGGCTATGAACTCGTTTACCCCCGATGAGGATATGCAGCGTGCCATAATCGTGATAACCGACGGCGAGAACTTCGAGGACGACCCGCTCGCAGCGACCCAGGAAGCAGCCAAGCGCGGCATTCAGGTCGATGTGATAGGACTCGGCTCGACAAAGGGCGCACTCATCCCCATAGGCCGTAACGGTCAATATCTGAAGGACGACTCGGGCAACCCCGTGACAACCCGTCTTGATGAAACGATGGCCCGCAAGATAGCCGAGGAAGGCGACGGCATATACGTGTCGGGAGCCGCGTCGACAGTAGTCAACGATGTCGACGAGCAGCTCAAGACTCTCGCCACCAGCAGCCTTGAGAAAATCAACTACACGGCAAGCGCCGAGCAATTCCCCGTATTTGCATGGATTGCGCTTGCATTTTTGATTCTTGACATATTCATGCTTGACCGAAAAGTGGGCTGGCTGAAAAAAATCAACTTCTTTAGCAAATAAAAACAATGCTGACGATGAATCGAATTCTATCCCTATTGCTCCTGCTTGCCGCATCGACATCGGCCTTTACCGTTTATGCCGCCGATGACGACAACTCCACACGCAAGGAGCGCAACTACATACGCGAGGGCAACTCCCTTTATAAAGAAAAGCGATATGCCGACGCCGAAGTGGCCTATCGAAAGGCTCTTGAGGAAAATGCCATGAGCGACATTGCCATGTACAATCTCGCGGCATCGCTCATACGCCAGTCGGGAACCGCCGACCCCAACTCGGGCAACAACCCTATGGCCGAGGCGCAACAGCTTCTGCAGGGGCTGACCCAAAGCAGCCGTGACATGCAGATTGTTGAAAACTCCTTCTACAATCTTGGCAACATGGCATTCAACCAGCAGCAGTATGACCAGGCTATAAACATGTATAAGGGAGCGTTACGCAAGAATCCCGACAACGACAAGGCCCGCGAAAACCTGCGCCTAGCCCAGCTGAAGCGACAGGAGCAGCAAAATCAGGATCAGAATCAGGACAAGAAGGACCAGGATCAGAATCAGGACCAGCAACAGAATCAACAGAATCAGGACCAACAGCAAAATCAGGACCAGAATCAGGATAAAAAAGACCAGGATCAGCAGGGCGACAAGGAGAAAAACGAGAAGCCCAAGGATCAGCAACCGCCTCAACAGCAGCAAGGCGGCATAAGCGACGCCAATGCCGCTAAAATCCTCAAGACAATGGAAAACGAGGAGAATGCCACCCGCCGAAAGGTCCAGGAACTGAAAAAGAAAGAGGAAGAGTCATCACGTCGCCGCACCGGCAACCAGTGGTAACCGACTCCCTCATCGATTGTGCAACTTGACAGAATAAAACGAACAGAGTGAATATGAAACGAATATTGTTGATATTAACATTATTGCTCGGCGTCGCTGCGTCGGCATCGGCCGAAACATCGTTCACGGTCATCCCGCCGCGCACGGTTATCGCCGGCAACAAGTTCAATGTCACCTTCAGGCTGAAGGACGGACAAGGCTCGGGACTTAAAGCTCCCGAAATAAAAGGCTGTACCCTCGTCTTCGGCCCCTCGACATCCACAATGCAGAACTATCAGTGGGTCAACGGCAAGTCGACCTCTTCGGTGACAGTCGACTATTCATTCACCTACCGCGCCGACAATCCCGGCACCTATACAATTGGCGAAGCCCGCATAACGGTCGACGGAAAGACCTACACCACCAAGCCCGCCACGTTCAAGGTACTCCCGCCCGACCAAGCGGCCCAAGGCTCCAATCAGGGCGTGAGAGTAGACGACATAAGCAGCCAGACATCCGACCGATCGGTGTCGGCCAACGATGTGTTTGTGCGCATAATCCTGAACCGTTCACGAGCCTACGAGCAGGAGGCCATCCTGTGTACGATAAAGCTCTATACAAAGTACAGCATCAGCTCGTTCCTGCCCACCACCCAGCCGTCGTTTGACGGATTCCTCATCGAAGAAGTAAACCTCCAGCCTCAGCTTAACGAGGTGGAACACTACAACGGACAGAACTACATGACCGCCGTGTTGAAGCAGTGCATCATCTTCCCCCAGAAGTCGGGCAAGCTCACCATCAACTCGGGAAAATATGATGTGACGGTAGTGCAGCATGAGCGTTTCTCAGGATTCTGGGGTGGCTCGCGACCTGTGGAGAAAGAGATAAAAGTAAGTTCCAACTCCGCCTCAATCAACATCGATCCCCTGCCCTCGCCTCAGCCCGAGGGATTCACCGGCGCCGTGGGTACATTCTCCATCGACAGCCGTCTGAGCACATCATCGTTCAAGACCAACGAAGCTGCATCGCTCATATACACCATAACCGGTACCGGCAACATAAAGTACATCAAGGAACCGGTAATTGACTTCCCCACCGAATTTGAGCAATACACTCCCCAGAATGAGATAACGGCACAGGTCAACGGTTCATCAGTCAGCGGAACGATGAAAATCGACTACACATTCGTGCCTCAAAGCGTGGGCGATTTCCACATAGGCGCCGACAAGTTTGTCTACTTCAATCCCGAAAGCCGCAAATATGTCACGCTCACCACGCCCACCTATGATATAAAGGTGGCACGCGGAGCTGCCGTATCGGCCGCCGCCGATGTCAACAAGCAGAGCATATCGAGCAAAAACACCGACATACTCCACATTAAGATGGGCGACCTGCACCCCGAGAAAGTACACCGTTACTTCTACTCGTCGGCATGGTATTGGCCTGCCTATATCGTGCTCGCCCTCATTCTTGTAGCTATAATATGGATCTACAGCAAGAAGGTTAAGCTCAACGCCGACATTCAGGGCCGTCGACTTGCCAACGCCAACAAAGTCGCCAAAAAGCGACTCAAGATTGCCAAGGGATTCATGTCGGCTCATGACAACGACAAGTTCTACGAAGAGATGCTCCGTGCTATATGGGGTTATCTGAGCGACAAGCTCGGCCTGCAGGCATCGCAGCTCACGCGCGACAACATCGACCGCGAACTCACCGAGTACGGCGCACCGCAGAATCTCACCGACTCCTTCATCAACATAATCGACGAGTGTGAAATGGCTCGCTACTCCCCCGCCAAGAGCGATGAGCAGATTGAGGAACTATTCAACCAGGCTTCCTCGGCCATGAACGCCATGGAAGGTATAAAGCGCGCCAAGCGTCAATAACTAAATCACTCATTCACATCCACGAAAAAGAAACGAAATGAAACGCATCATATCGACTCTAATTCTGATGACAGCCGTGTTCAACATGATCTCGGCATCTTCGCTGACTCAGGAAGCCGACTCTGCCTACATGAACGACGACTTCATCAAAGCAGCGAAGCTCTACGAAGAGATTGCCGCCAATGAAGGCACCTCAAGCAACCTCTTCTACAACCTTGGCAACGCCTACTACCGTCAGGGAAAGCTCGGACTCGCCATATTGAACTATGAGCGTGCGCTTCGGCTCGACCCCTCCAACAAAGATGCACGCACCAATCTCGCATTTGTCAACTCAAAGATAACCGACGAACCCGGCGACCGCGGAATGTTCATCTCCAACACCGTAAACGGATTTGCCTGCAAGACCCCGGCCAACACCTGGTCGCTGATTGCCATCGGCTCATTTGTCCTGCTACTCGGCGCCATCGCTCTATATGTGTTCTCATCCAATGTGCGCTTGCGCAAGACCGGATTCTTCGGCGGCATCCTCCTGCTCGGAGCCTGCGTACTGGCCAACATAATGGCATCCATTGCCACACGCTACTCCACATCCCACAACGAAGCGATAATCATCGAGCCCTCTACCCTGCTGAGCACATCGCCGCGCACACCCAAGGACCGCAGCGAAGAGGCAATGCTGCTCCACGAAGGCACCAAGCTCGAAATCCTCGACTCCGTGACCACCCGCATCGACTCCGTGACCACTCGGTGGTATGATGTCAAGGTCGACAACAACAATCGTGCATGGGTACGCGCGTCGGCGGTAGAACGCATCTGACCCTCCCCGGCAGCATCAACTCATTGCAACATCGGCAAGTAACTGCGAGTGCGACAGACAAATTGATACTATATGTTTTATAACACATAACTTTATGCTCACAAAATTTGCTTTTTTGATACGAAAAGGCTAATTTTAACGACATCAAATAACTGAATTATTAACTTTCTAAAACTTATAAGTATCATGACTAAAACTATTTCATTCAACGACCTCCGCCGCATCAAGGACAGTTTGCCCGATGGTTCAATGCACAAAATCGCCGATCAGCTCAACTGCACCGTGCAGACAGTTCGCAACTACTTCGGAGGCAGCAACTACGAGTTTGGTCAGAATTGTGGCGTTCACATTGAGCCGGGCCCCCACGGAGGTATCGTGGTGCTTGACGACACTACAATCTACGACATGGCCATTGCCATTCTTGAAGAGCAACAGGCCGCTAAGGATGCTTAAGTCTTGGACTTATCAACACATTTAACTGAAAATATCACAATTCAACCATCCTGACATGCCCGACGACCGATTGATTACCGTAGCGATACACACCTACGACCATGCTGTCGCGCTCAAGAATCTCCTTGAAAGCGAAGGTGTAAACGCCGTGTTGCAGAATGTCAATCTGAGTCATCCGGCAGTTTCAAGCGGTGTGAGAGTGCGCATCCACGAAAGCGACCTCCCCCTCGCACTGAGGATCATTGAAAACACCGATATTTTCGACTCGTTAAAATCTACTGAAGTCGATGGCGCCTTGAATCCCATGATTCTTGTGCCCATCGACTTTAGTGATTATTCAGTGAAGGCCTGCGACATTGCTCTTCACCTCGCAAGCAGGCACAAAACCCACATTACGCTCCTCAACACCTATCTCGACCCCTATCTGTCGGGCAACATTCAGCTTAGCGACTCGCTGAGCTACGACATCGCCGAGTCGGAGATGCGGCGCACACTCGATGCCGAGGCCCGGCGCCTCATGGATGAATTTATCCGCAAGCTTCGTAACCGCATGAAGCTCAACGAGATTCCGCCGGTAAAGATAACATCCGAAATAACCGAAGGCGTTCCCGAAGAGGCGATAACCGAGTACGCGAAAGAAAACAAGCCCCAGCTAATCGTAATGGGCACTCGCGGCAAAGGCAAAAAGGAGAAAGAACTCATAGGAAGCGTTACTGCCGAAGTGCTCGACTCCTGCCGATTCCCGGTGCTCACCGTGCCCGAGTCGGTCAACCTGAGCAAAGCCGACGACATCAAGCACGTAGTGCTGTTCAGCAACCTCGACCAAGAGGACATTCTGGCGCTCGATGCAATATACCGCTTCTTCTCCGACGAGCACTTCAACGTGACGATAGTCAACGTTCCCGACAAGAAGCACTCCAAGAGCGGCCGACAAGCCGCCGATGCACTGAAGGGATACTGCGAGCTACACTATCCGAGATTCACATTTACCGTGGCCGACCTCTCGCTCAGCTCGATCGTCGAGGACTTCAACGCCATCCAGCAGCGACAGCCCGTCGACCTCATCGCCGTACCCAACAAGAAGAAGAACATCTTTGCACGCCTGTTCAATCCGTCGCTCGCCCACAGGCTGCTGTTCCATTCCGACATACCAATGATGGTGATTCCCGTATAAATCACCAACCACTACACGCAATAACGACATAATCCGTCGAATAAATGACAAATTATCTACGCTTGATTTGTCTATTTCAGTAATTTTCCATAACTTTGCACCGCTTTTCGTAATCTCTGGCAAGACATGCAGCTTGCTATATTGCGTAATTATTAACATTTTTAAATTCAATCAGAACGAAAATGGACTTAATCAAGATTGCTGAAGAGGCATTTGCAACAGGCAAGCAGCACCCCGACTTCGGTCCCGGCGACACTATCACAGTCGCTTACCGCATCAAGGAGGGTAACAAGGAACGTATCCAGCAATATCGCGGTGTGGTTATCCGCATCTCAGGCGAAGGCGAAAAGAAGCGCTTCACAGTTCGCAAGATGAGCGACAATATCGGTGTTGAGCGTATCTTCCCCATCGAGTCACCCTTCATCGACTCAATCACTGTAAACAAGTATGGTAAGGTTCGCCGCGCCAAGCTTTACTATCTCCGTAAACTCACCGGTAAGAAAGCTCGTATCAAGGAGCGTCGCGTTAAGTAATGACGCCTGCCGATTATTAACGGTATACAATTACACAACGAGTCCCGCCAATGCTCATGCAGGCGGGACTCGTCGTTTTTTATCATGTAAATATCACCTTAGTCATCATCGTCATCGGGCTTGCCGGGCAGTATCAATGACAGAACCCACAGCAGTATCGCACACGCAACCGCTGAAGTCACGAGCGAAAACACCTGCATGTTCTCGTTATTGCCAAAGAACACCACCAGCAGCCATCCGCCAAGCAGTGCACCGCACACACCTACACACACATCGAGTACAACGCTGTGAGCCGTGTGAAGAAGCTTTCCGGCCATGTATCCGCCGATTACTCCTATAATCGCCCATACAATCCAAAGTGTCGCTCCCATAATCTTTATAATTTTAATTAAACATTAAATTTTTAGTCCTGACGATCTTATGAGTTCCAGTACTCAAAAATCGTAAGCCACAGAAGCAACAACGCTATAAGCACAGTCACTCCCACTTTAATCCAAAGGCTTACCTTCTCTTGTCTTTCCCTTTTCATGATTCTTGAAAATAAACAGTTGATTAATTATATCAATATACAATATAACAATCTCAGCCTACAATAGTTTTAGAGCCAGCTCTTATATGCGGCAGCCAATAGGGCGACAAGATTGCGAGTAGTGACTTGCTCAACAGCCGAGCGCCCTTCTCAGGGTATCGACTTGAGCCGTCCACAGCTCCTTGGCATCCTCGATTTCATCCTCCGAGGCAAAGTCGGTGACGGTCAATATCGTTTCATCAGTAAGCTCATTAACTGAAATCTTCATCTCAAAATAGCAGCGTGAGTTGTCGTCGCTCCATCGGAAACGTATCGACACTTCGGTGCGCATGCTCAGCAGCTGAGCCGTCTGCGATTGTCCGTCCCACGAAAATGTATAGGTTTTGCCCGAAATCGACACTTCGTCGGCAAACCATTCCGTCAACCCGTTGATTGACGATATATAGTTCCAAAGCAGTGCCACCGGCACGCTTCTCATCTCAAATTCAAGTTGAAATTTCGATTTATCCATCTTCGACATTAGCAAAAGCCAATTGATAAAGTTATGTGCGAAATAAGCACAAATTAATGAACTCCCAAAAACATTTCACTAAAAAAATCGACGCTTCTGAAAAATATCTCCCTCGCCCGGTCGTTCATCTTATATATGGAAACCGAAGACCCTAAAAAATGGAAAGTGCTCGAAAGCGAGCATCTGATGCGACGCCCCTGGCTTACAGTGCGCCGCGACAAAGTACTCCTGCCCACAGGAGCCATAAATCCCGAGTTTTACGTGCTTGAGTATCCCG
Organism: Muribaculum gordoncarteri; assembly: GCF_004803695.1. Lineage (NCBI taxonomy): Bacteria > Pseudomonadati > Bacteroidota > Bacteroidia > Bacteroidales > Muribaculaceae > Muribaculum > Muribaculum gordoncarteri. The sequence goes on along the minus strand of NZ_CP039393.1, from coordinate 746,500 downwards.
ACTGGATAAATGTGATAGCGATTACCGACGACGGACGGTTTGTCATGGAGCACCAGTACCGTCACGGACTGGGCGAAACTTGTATCGAGCTATGCGCCGGGGTTATGGAAGAGGGAGAAACGCCCGAACAGGCTGCCCGGCGTGAACTTGAGGAGGAAACGGGCTATGTTGGCGGCACATGGACGCGGTTGATGACAATATCGGGTAATCCCAGCACAACCGACAATCTCACCTACTGCTTCATAGCACAAGGTGTGACATATTCCGGAGCAAGGCATCTCGACCGCACCGAGGACATCGAGGTGGTGCTAATGACGCCCGACGAGGTCTACTCGCTTCTCCTGAACGACGAGATGAAGCAGGCACTCATGGCGGCCCCGCTGTGGCGTTACTTCGCCACGATGCGGAGCCATGATGAGTGAACTATGCGTTACATCAGAAGCTGCTCAGCCATGATGTGAGGTCGGCTACCATCTCTTTGTGATAGCGGAACATGTCAAGGCAACCCCAGCCGTGACCTCCCGAAGGATAAATGTGAAGCACTGCGGGCACACCGGCCTTGTGAAGGCTGTTGTAGTAGCTTGTGCCGTTAAGCGGCGACACCACATTGTCATCGTCGCTGAATGCAATGAATGCGCGCGGAGTGTCGGGCGTTACCTGCTTTTCATTTGAAAACTCCACCTCAAGCTCGGGCGAAGCATTCTCGCCAAGTAGATTGTCGTGACTTCCCATATGGGTGTACGACTTATCCATCGTGATTACGGGATAGAACAGAATCTGGAAGTCGGGGCGCGTCGATGCATCGTAGTGAGTGGCCACAGTCGATGCAAGATGACCTCCGGCCGACGAGCCCATGATACCTATGTCCTTCGGATTGAGATGCCACACCTCGGCACTGTCACGCAGCACCTTCATGGCGGCCTGAGCCTCTCCTATGGGAATCTTGTGATTGCCTTTGGGCAAATTGTAGTCGACTACGGCGTATGCTATGCCGAGATCGTTGAAAAACGGAGCCCACTTGTGTCCTTCATGGCTGTTTGAAAGCATGATGTAGGCACCACCCGGGCAGGCAAGCACTGCTCGTCCGGTAGCTTTGTCGGCATCGGGAAGATAGACTTTCATGCGGGGCGTTTCAATTGTTTTTACTTCGGCAGCCTCAGTGCTAAGCTGCGATGCTACAGCCAAAGCTGCAGCAATGAATAATCGATTGATTTTCATAATTGAATGCTGATTGGTTTCCCCACAAATCTACAACAAATCTTTCTAAATTGAAAATAAAAAAGCCGAGCGGGGCTGTAAGCCGGGTTATGTCATGCAATTGACTCGATATTCTCGCCTTTTGCATGGTCGGTCATTTATCTAATCCGCATGTCGCCACGCGGCTTGAGCAGTCTACCCCCCGGCAATGGGCGAGCAACCCTTAAATGCCGGTATACTTGACCTTGCAACCCATAAGGCGTGCGGCGACCGACATCGCTGCCGGTCCCGGTGAGCTCTTGCCTCGCCTTTTCACCCTTACCGCCGCATGCTGCGGATATATTGCAATCCGTAACAGGCGGCGGCGGTTATTTTCTGTCACGCTACTCTACCGTCACCGATAGGTTCCCGTTAAGAACTATGGTGCTCTATGTTGCCCGGACTTTCCTCTTGTCGCTCTCGTAGTCGACAAGCGACCGACCGTCCCGCTCGGCTTGTAGTGTGACAAAGTTACGCTAATTTCCACACATTGCAAAATAAATCAGAACGAGAACTGGGCCATCAGGCATGCGCGGCGTGCCCAGCGGTGCTGTCCGTCGTTGTTTTGACGCTTGCCCAGATTCACCTCTGCACCAAACTGCACGCGTGGTGTGGGATTCCAGAACACATTGGCCGTTGCATACAATCCGTATTTATAGGTCATGTCGGCCATCTCCTGCTTCGGAAGGAAGCGCATCTCGCTGAACATGATCGTCGAGAATAGATTGGGACGGAAATGATACTGTAGTGCGCCATACCATCCAAGGCTGAACGGAGCATACATCTTGCCCTTCGTGTCGGGGTCGTCAATCAAGTCGAGCGGCGTCATCTGCAGGTCGTTGGTAAGGCTCTGATAGCCCTTGCCTGCATTGAACGATGCGTATACGGTCAACGGATCCACCACCCTGAAGATGGAGCTTACGTGTGCGCCCCAACCCACTACAGTGTGGTTTGTGCCGTTTACGAGGTCACGGTAAGGAAGTCCGCGTATGATTCCCGAAAGTCTTATGTGCTGACCCGCACCCCATTCATACTGACCGAATGCTGCAAAATTAGGCAGATAGTTGCTTCGTGTCGATGTTGTGGTACCGTCGGCATCGACCTGAGCGTCGGGACTCTCGATCGAGGCGGCCACAACCCAATTGGTCTTGAACGTACGCATCCAGCGCAACAACACGTTGGTGTCGCTTATCTCTGAGTTGGGGCCCTGTGCATCAACTGTAGGCGGCTGTGCCGACGGGTCGCTGAACGACGAGTTGGCATAACCGAGCGTCCAGTCATTATACTGAACGTAGGCCTTCTTCAGGTGGAAGTCACGCGAACTGTATCCGTTGAAATTGGCCTCGATATATAACTGATAATTGCCGTATTTCTTGTCGTGTCCTATGACTCTAACAAAGAATGCCGTTCCCGAAGGAGTGCTTCCAAGCCAGCGGTCACGCGCAGGATTGGTGGGTATCGATATATCATAGGGAGCAAAAGCGCTGCTGTTCAACGCTCCGCCCCAATCATACCATCCTCTCATTCTCACCACGCCACCTATACCCATGGCAAGCTGCGCATCCTTGCTCATAAGCATGAAATATGGTGCCAGAGGGTCCTGGAAGTTTCTAAATTGATCATAATAAAACTGATTGATCATATTCAATTTAGTCACAGAATCTGCTTCAAGTCCGTCGCCGAAAGTTATTATACGGTGGCTTTTCTGCAACTCTTTTACCTGCTTTTCCGAAGGGCTTATAGCCATCATCGACAACGAAAGCGAACAAAACAATAAAATTGACAATAATCTAATATTCATAAAGCATATTATTTTAGGGAACTCACCCGAATTACAAAAATAAAAACACCGCTTTCACCACATTTGTTTAAACATATTTTCATCTTATTTATCATTTTTCAGTTACGTGCGGTTAACATGATTAACACTGCGACGCCCCGTTATCGCTTCATGAAACATGATTTTTTCATCGAAATAACGCTTTTCGACGGCATGAATCACAACCGTTTTTCAAGCCGGAATTTGCCATTTTTGCGCCATTCGGCATGTTGCAAAACATAGTTTTATAACTATTTAACAATAGCTCGAAAACCGCATAACCAAAGGGTTTCCAAGCGTCACCGACAGCTAAACCCATGGCTGTGAACGCTTAAAATTTGTCATTCTCGTTCATAAGCACTAACTTTGTGGCGATGAAATTGTTTATCATTCGGTTGACAGAGGTTAACTGATGCCGAAAATCGGCAACGAAATTCGACTCAAAATTTTAACAGTTCAGGATTTCGTAGTAGTAATTTTAAATGAACGTAATGAAGAAAACAATGTCTATTATTGTGTTCTTCGCCGTTCTGCTTCTCCTCGGCTCGGCAGCCACCAACAACGCCATCGACGGCGTGAAGGGATTCCAGGCTCCGATATTCAAGGTCGAGCGTAACGATTCGGTTGTTTCGCTCGATGACATGAGGGGACACTGGGTGCTTCTGCAATTCTGGTCGTCAAGCGACGCGCCGTCGCGTATAGCCGGAAAGCAATACACTGCTATTGAGCAGAAGCTTAATGATGGACAGTCGGCAGAACGATTCCATCTCTTATCGGTCAATATGGACCGTAGTGAGCGCCTCTTTCGTGAGATAGTGCGTAGAGATGGTCTTAGTGCGGAAACACAATTTCACATCGAGGGAAATCGTGCAAATCAATTAATCAATGATTATCACCTCGAATCGGGTATGCAATCTTTCCTCATCGACCCTTCAGGCCGAATTGTTGCGAAAAACCCGACAGAACAAACCTTGACACAACTTACATGCGATTAAGTAAAAAGCTCACCGAAGCCTGTGCTTCAGTGAGCTTTTTTATTTCATAGTGAATCAGCGTGACTTCACTGATGTATGTCACGTATGTCGTAGGGCGTTTCCTGATATACGAAGTAGTTCAACCAGTTGCTGAACAGCAGGTTGGCATGTGAGCGCCAACGCACGATCGGCCCCTTAGACGGGTCGTCGTCGATATAGTAGTGGGCCGGTATGTCGGGATTCATCCCCTTGTCGAGGTCACGGCGATACTCAAAGTCAAGCGTATTGGGCGAATACTCCGAGTGGCCGGTTATGAAGAACTCCCTGCCGCCGCGTGCCATAACCATGTAGATGCCGCTCTCTTCGCTCTCGGCTATGATGTCAAGTCCCTCGACACGCTCAACATCCTCGCGCAACACCTCGCTGAAGCGGCTGTGAGGCACATAGAACTCGTCGTCAAATCCTCGGAATATCGGATTGCGGTTGTCGTTAAGCTTGTGACGGAACACTCCCGATATCTTGTGGTCGAGAACCCGCTTGGGCACCCCGTAGTGATGATAGAGGCCGGCAAATGCGGCCCAGCATATATAGAGTGTCGATGTCACGTGGGTGCGCGCCCAGTCAAAAATCTCGCACAGCTCGTCCCAATAGTCAACCTCTTCAAAGTCGACCTTCTCGACAGGTGCACCGGTTATTATGAATCCGTCGTAATTCTGGTTTCTTATGTCCTCAAATGTCTTGTAGAACTCCTCTATGTGTTCGCGCGGAGTGTTACGTGACACGTGGGTGCAGGTGTCTATAAGGTCAAGCTCTATCTGAAGCGGAGTGTTGGATATAAGTCGCAGCAGGTCGGTTTCCGTCATGATTTTCAGCGGCATCAGATTGAGAATGCCTATGCGTAACGGTCTTATGTCCTGCGACGAAGCCCTCTGCTCGTCTATCACGAATATGTTTTCAGCCTTCAGTGTTTCCACGGCAGGCAATAGTACTGGAACTCTTACTGGCATGATATGTTGCTGTTTATGCTTGTTTCCTCTAATCTGTTTAGCACCTTCAGTCCGGTGGCTCGGCCGGCATCCACTTTGTCGGGATAATGGGCGTCACTGTTCACCATCACGGTTATTCCGGCGTCAAACAGTCGCGGCAGATAATCGACACGGGGGAAAAGTCGGCGCACGTCATTCCACGCCTTGGTGTTTATCTCCACCGCCGGGCCACGCTCGATTATGGCATCGATCAGGTCGTTGACACGCCTGATATACCATGACTCGCTCTCGATTCCCGGCTTGAAGGCCGCAGCGTTACGCCCTATCTTGTCGAAGTGGCCTATTATGTCAAATCCTCCTGCCTCGACCATCTTTATGGATTCGTCGTAGAATGAATTGACCACATAGTGTATGTCGTTATTGAAGTAACGCTCCATCTTCTTAATGAACGTGGCCTCGCTGCCGTCGACATCGATCAACCCGTCGGCGCTCGGCACGAAATGCACCGACCCTATGCGGTAGTCAAGCGGGAGATTGTCGAAATAGGGGTTTGACGGTCCCCACTCCGCCCCGAGATAATCTATCTCCATTGAGGCGTAGAGCGATATTCGGTCGCCATACACCTCTTTAAGGCGCGTCACCTCGTCGAGATAAGCCTTTACCGAGTCGTGCGACATGTTGCACGGCGATTCGATAGGCACAGGCGAGTGAGGCGAAAAGCCCCAATGCTCAAAGCCGTCGGCAACGGCAGCCTTGACCATCTCCTCCATCGTGGCTCGTCCGTCGCAGTACTGAGTGTGACTGTGGAAATTATAGCGGTCGGTAGTCGATATTATCGCACTGAAATCAATCATAATCAATATTCTGTAATTCGCCCCTTGATTGCATAGGCCGACTTGGCGAATGTCACGGCACACAGCAGTGCGGCAGCGATGCCGATGCCGAGCGACAGCATGTAGTCAAGTCCAAGCCCCTCGGGAGCAAAAAGGATGTAGGTCGTGCACACACAGGTCATGAACATGGCCGGGAACAGCGTTACCCAGTAGAGCTTGCCGTTGCGGGCAAGATAAACGGTGATGGCCCATAGCGTGAACACGGCAAGTGTCTGGTTGCACCAGGCGAAGTAACGCCAAAGCACATCGAAATTAACCTGCATTATAAAAAATGTAACGGCGAAAATTGGCACCGACACGGCAAGACGCCTTACGATGCTCTTCTGGTTGCAGTGCATGAAGTCGGCGGCTATGAGTCGCGCACAACGCAGTGCGGTGTCGCCAGTCGAGATGGGAGCGGCCACAACTCCGAGTATGGCGAGCATTCCTCCGAAGGCACCGAGCCACTCTATCGATATGTTATGCACGAGTCCGCCGGTTCCGCCGTTCTCGGCAAGGTATTCGCCAAGTTCGCCATATCCGCCGGTGAAAGCAATCGCCGCAGCTGCCCATATCAGCGCTACTATGCCCTCAGCCACCATTGCTCCGTAAAACACCGGACGGGCAAGCTTCTCGTTCTTGAGGCATCGTGCCATCATGGGCGACTGTGTGGCATGGAATCCCGATATCGCGCCACAGGCTATTGACACAAACATCATCGGGAACAGGGGCATCGAGTCGGCATTGGCCGAGCGGTTGTAAAAGCCCTCCGACACTCCGTCGGGTATCGTGACATCACCAAATAGGAGAACGCCCATTATTCCGGCAGCCATGAAAAGTAACGCAAATCCGAATACCGGATAGAGATTGCCTATCAGCTTGTCGATGGGTAGCAGAGTTGCAAGTATATAATATAGGAATATGGCTCCTATCCAGAAGTTGACATTCATCCAGTCGGGAGTCATGTCAGCGATGAGTCCGGCGGGTGTCAGCACAAACACTGCTCCTACAAGCATCATCAACAGCAGCGAGAAGCCACGCATGAGCTGCTTCACGCCCACACCGAGCTGCTCGCCCACAATCTCGGGAAGCGAGGCACCATCGGAGCTTATCGAGATAACGCCCGACAGGAAGTCATGCACAGCTCCGGCGAAGATTGTTCCCAAAACAATCCACAGAAACGCCGCGGGGCCGAACATAACGCCCATTATGGCTCCGAATATCGGTCCGAGGCCGGCTATATTAAGAAATTGAATCAGAAACACTCGCCATGTAGCCATGGGAATGTAGTCGACACCGTCCTGCTTGGTGTAGCAGGGCATCTCTCTTCGGGGGTCACATCCTATGACCCTCTCCATCAATGTTCCGTAAATGAAATAGCCTCCCACAAGTATGGCAAGCGCTATTAAAAATAATGTCATATCGTTTATTACTTTATTCCATTGTAAAAATAACACATCGCCATCCACCGACAAGCGTCAGTCGTCAAGCGACACGCAGCAATCAATTCTCGGCCTTTATCACCTCGTTGGCAAGCTTGCGCAACGTTGTGCGGTCGGCATCTATCTGTTTTTCCAGCTTCAATATAGCAGCCGAAGCCTCGGTGTTGCCGTTACGGTAGTTATCGCGCAGTCGGGCAAGCTTTGACAGCTTGTCGGCAAAATTCTTTTCACTCTCCACATACTGCTCCATCAGCTCCTTGGCACGCGGGCTCTTGAAGTCGTCCCATGAGGTGTATATGCGACCGCCGGGCAGCGCAAAGCGGAAATCGCCGACCTTCACCTTCTTGTCGGGGTCAATCTCGTTTATCGCCTCAAGCAGGTCGGAATAGTCCTTTCCCTCCTCCCATGTCGAGCGGTAATCGGTTATCATGGCCTTGGCGGCAAGCCCCTCCTCGTCAACCGGATAGTTGTTGCGCAGGTCCGAAGGTATGAACTTATATATCGTTATCATGTCGCCGATGCGATTGCGGTCGGTGGCCCACCAGCCAACACCCGTCACCTCGTCAATGGCAAGCATATAGTCGTCATAAGGCGAGTTATAGGGCATACCTATGTTCTGAGGCTGGAGAAATCCGTCCTCGCCCTTTCGCGATATGAATATGTCGTAACCTCCTATCGATTCATCTCCGTCGTTGGCATAGTATAGCGTAACGCCGTCCGACATGAAGAACGGGAAGTTGCTGTCGCCGCTGTCGCTCAATGCACCGGGAAGCGGTGACGGCTTCTCCCATGAGCCGTCAAACAGCTGATTTGACGACACAAGCACGTAGTTTTCAAGCGAGTCGGGAGCCGCCCAGGTCATCGAGGTGCGGGTTTCGGGCATATACACAACTGTGGGATAAGCGGCCTCCACTCCCTCGGGGAGCACTTCGGCCGTGTTGAGCGATCCGCTTTCAGGAGTCAGCCTATAGGCCCTGAAGAAATCCTCCTTGTCCACAGTCACACTGTCGATTATCACGATACGCTCCACGCGATCGAGCATCGTCTTTGCAAGGTCGATGCGGTCAATCATCGCCTGTGCGCCCTCGGGCATCGTCTTGCGTGACTTCTTCAGCGCCTTCTCATACTTTGCTATGTAACTCTCGGCTCCCTCGAAATCATATTTGCGGAAAGCGATCTCGGCAAGATAACGCGGAGCCTCCGCAATGCCCTTGGTGTCGGCGATTTTCAAGTGAGGCACAGCCTCATCGTCACGCCCCTCCTGCATCAGGCACACCCCTACCCAGTGGTTGAGCGAAGCATCCTTGGGCTTGGACGCAAGTGCTTCCTGAAACACCGGCAGCGCTCCGGCAAAGTCGCCCTGAAGATACATCTCCTTGGCCTCGTCAAGCGTCACTGCTCCGGCAAATGCGCCAACACACAAAAACGACAAAAATATATATCTATGTAACTGTCTAAATAACATATTAATAACAGATTGTACAAATACCTTCAAAAATGACTTCAAATTTACGCATTATTATCTATAACCACAAAAAATCCTTCATAATCTTTTATCACTCACTCTTATTGATTTTACGACAAAATGACTAACTTTGCAAAGTATCAAACTCATAATGATGACCACCTCAATGAAAAAAGTACTTATTGCCATAGCCTTTTTAGGCTTTTCATCACATAACATAACGACACAAGCTCAGGACAAACTATACAGCGACGAATTTCCTCTCGGCGACATCGAGTTGCTCGACGGGCCGCTGAAAAAAGCTCGTGACCTGAACATCGAAACGCTGCTGAAATATGACTGCGACCGAATGCTCGCTCCCTATCGCAAGGAAGCAGGTCTTGAACCCCGAAAACCGACCTATCCCAACTGGGACGGCCTCGACGGCCACGTGGGAGGACACTATCTGTCGGCACTTGCAATAAATGCCGCTACAGGCAACGAGGAGTGTCGCCGACGAATGGAATACATGCTCGAGGAGCTTAATCTTTGCGCCGAGGCCAACGACAAGCGCAACGAGCCTTGGAGCCGCAACTATGTGGGAGGATTCCCCAACAGCGCCAAACTGTGGTCGACATTCCGTGAAGGCGATTTCAGCACCTATTTCGGCGCATGGGCTCCATTCTATAATCTGCACAAGATGTTTGCCGGATTGCGTGACACTTGGCTCTATTGCGACAACGCCACCGGACGCCGGCTATTCCTGAAATTCTGCGATTGGGCTGTCGACATCACTTCGGAACTGACCGACGAGCAGATGGAAAGGATGCTCGGAAACGAACACGGAGGCATGGACGAGGTCATAGCCGATGCCTACGCAATGACCGGCGACAAAAAATACCTCGATTGCGCCCGTCGATTTGCCCACCGTCAGCTGCTCATCCCCATGGAAGAGCATCGCGATTGCCTTGACAACATGCACGCCAACACTCAGATACCCAAAGTAGTGGGATTCCAGCGCATATCCGAGCTTGACGGCGACAACAAGATGCACGATGCAAGCCAATACTTCTGGGACATCGTAACTCACGAGCGTTCACTCGCCCTCGGCGGAAACAGCCGACGCGAACACTTCCCCACCAAGGAAACCTGCATCGACTACGTGAACGACATTGACGGCCCAGAGTCGTGCAACACCTACAACATGATGAAGCTCACCGAGTTCCTCAACCGAGCAAATCCCGACGGAGCCTACGGCGACTTCTACGAAGTGGCCATGTTCAATCACATTCTCTCGACCCAGCATCCGGAGCACGGCGGTTATGTCTACTTCACATCGGCCCGTCCGCGTCACTATCGCAACTACTCCGCTCCCAACATGGCCATGTGGTGCTGCGTAGGAACGGGAATGGAAAATCACGGAAAGTACGGCCAGTTTGTGTGGACTCGTTCAAAGGGAGCAAAGAGTTCCGACGACGCTCTCTACCTCAACCTTTTTGTGGCTTCGCAGCTGAACTGGCGTGATAAGGGAATGGTGCTCCGTCAGGAAACGGCATTCCCCTATGCCGAATCATCGCAGATAAGCGTCGTGAAAGGCAAAGGCGACTTCACGCTCAAGATACGCAAGCCCTCATGGTGCGACGACTTCAAGGTTAAAGGCGTGGGATTCAACGCCGATCAATATGAGGAAAACGGATTTGTGTGCATCAAGCGCAAATGGAAGAAGGGCGACCGTCTTGAAATAAGCATGCCTATGCACGCCGCAGTAAAACCCATGCCCAATGTTCCGCAATACGTAGCCTTGACCTACGGGCCTATTCTGCTCGGCATGAAGACCGGCACTGAAGACCTTCAATCGCTGATAGCCGACGACAGCCGCTTCGGACAATATGCCGGCGGCGAACGCCTTCCGCTCGACAAGGCTCCCATCCTCCTGCCTAAGGAAATCAACGACATCACCCGCGACCTCCGACCCGTAGCAGGAAAGCCGCTGCACTTCAAGCTCACAACCCGCATGGAGAACCCCATCGACGGCGAATTGCAACCCTTCTTCGAGATACACGACTCGCGTTACATGATGTACTGGCTCGCACTTAGCGAAAAAGGATATAAAGAATATCTGCAGAAACTCGCCGACGAGGAGGCTGAGCGTCACGCACTCGAGGCGCGCACAATCGACAAGGTGATGCCAGGAGAGCAACAGCCCGAAACCGACCACCGAATGGAAACAAGCCGTTCCGAAAAAGGCTCAACCGAAGGTGTGTTCTATCGTGACGCACGCAACGGACACCACTTCAGCTACCTCATGAAGACCAACGGCGAAACCGATCTTACACTGAGGCTTACATTCTGGGGTCAGGACGAATGGCGCACATCGGAATTTGACATTCTTATCGACGACGAGCTGATGGCAAGTGCCGACAACACCCACCGCTGGCGCACGACACAGTTCAAGACTGTCGACTATGCAATACCGGCCTCGATGCTGAACGGAAAGAACGAAGTGCGCGTGAAGTTCCAAGCCCATAAAGGCAAGCAGGTGGGACAAATCTACGGAGTGAGAATAATCAGAAATGAGAATAATAAATAAAGTATCGGCCGCAATGGCGGCCATGCTGCTTACTGCAGCAACCTTCGGCGACCTACAGGCCCGTAACGAGGTGTTGCCCGACGACTCGATCAGTGTGAGCCTGATAACCTGCCTCCCCGGAAATCAGGTCTACGAGCTTGAAGGTCACACCGCATTACGCATAAAGCGTGGCGACAATGACCTCGCCGTAAATTACGGGATATTCGACTTCGACTCGCCCAACTTCATATACCGTTTTGTAAAAGGCGAAACCGACTACATGGTGGCGGCCTATCCCTTTGAATACTTCATGGCCGACTACATGCGTCACGGACGGCGTGTAGTCGAACAGCACCTCGACCTGACCCAACCCCAGGCCCACAGGCTTTCCGAGCTGCTGAGCGAAAACCTGCGGCCCGAAAAACGCACCTACCGTTACAACTACGTAAAGGACAACTGTGCAACAAGGCCACTCGTAATGCTTGAGGCCGCGATAGGTGACACCCTATCGTTTACCGCGCCCGACCACACTGCCGACTGGACTTTCAGAAACGCCATGCGACAATATCACGCCAACTATCCGTGGTATCAATTCGGCATAGACCTTGCGCTCGGTAGCGGCATCGACTATAAGCTGTCGACACGCGAAAAGTCATTCGCACCCGAAATGCTCCTCGCGCTCATGTCGACCGCCACCCTTCGCGACTCTACAGGCAATCAGGTGCCTCTTGTCGACTCCACCGAAACCCTGTGGGAGGGTGAGCTTTCGGGAGGACCGCTGCCGCCATCGCCGTGGCACTCCACGCCCATGTTTGTCGCCCTATGCCTGCTCGCCGCAACGGCAATAGTGACGATACACGACTGCATTCGCCGTAAAGTGACGCGCTGGTTCGACTCAATCATTTTCACCCTCTTCGGAATAGCGGGATGCGTCATCACGTTCCTTGTGTTTGTGTCATCCCACGAAGCCACTTCACCCAACTGGCTCATAGTTTGGCTCAATCCCTTCTGCTTGATTGTTCCGCTCTTTATCTACACAAAAAAGTGCGCCGGGTTGTTAAAATGGTATGAAATAATTAACTTTGCAGCATTATTTTTGTTATCAGTAACGTGGCCGTTCACCGGACAGTCCGGCAACAGCGCATTCATCCCGCTGTTGATAAGCGATGCCATGCTATCGGTACGATACATTTATATCACATGCGTCGAAAGAAAGACCCCCGCATAACCGTGCGATTAGTCACGGCTCTCATAGCCTCAATGGTCACCCTGTCCGTTGCGGCACAGGCTCCGTCACCCCGTCCCAAACTGGTCGTGGGCATAGTCATCGACGGGCTGCGTGAGGACTATCTCGACCTGCTCAAAGGCTATTTCGGCGAAAACGGATTCAAGCTGCTGATGCGTGACGGCGTGATGCTCGACAACGTAAACTACGGAACGGCGCTCGATGCCACAGCCGCCACAGCCATGATCTACAGCGGAGCGTCACCTTCGGTCAACGGCATCCCCGCGGCATTTGTCTACGATGCCGAGATGCGCCGACAGTACCCGATTGTGCTCGATCCCTCGCAGATAGGCAACTACACCGACGAAACTTACTCACCGAAGTCAATAAGGGTCAGCACCCTCTCCGACGAAGTTCGCATCGACGGCGGAGGCATAGGCAACGTATATTCGGTAGCCCCCTCCCCGTCCCAATCGATAATACTTGCAGGACATGCAGGCAATAGTGCATTCTGGATTAACGACGTGACCGGCCGATGGGCCACAACCGCCTATTACAAGGATGTGCCGCAACCCATGCAGGCACGCAACTTCTCCAGGTCGCTCGCCTCGAGGCTCGATACGCTCACTTGGAAGCCCTCGCTTTCACCCGAAAGCTATCCCGACCTGCCCGCCTACAAGAAATACTATCCGTTTCGCCATCAGTTCCTGCGCAACGACATCGACCGCTTCCGCAACTACAAGACATCGGCACCCGTCAACACCGAGGTGACCGACATCGCGGCCGACTACATCAAGGGTCTGCGCCTCGGCACACACGATGCCATGGACATGCTCAATCTCGGCTACACTCTCGCCCCCTTTGCAGCAGCCAAGGATGCCGACAACCGCATCGAAACGATGGACAGCTACCTCAAACTCGATGCCGACCTTGCACGCCTGTTCCGCGCCATCGACACCAATGTAGGCTTAAAGAACACATTCATAATGGTGGCCGGCACTCCCGCACCGCCAAGCACCAAGCGTGACGATGAAAGGTGGGGCATCCCCAACGGAGAGTTCATCCCCCGTCGTGCAGTGTCGTTGCTCAATGTCTACTTCGTTCCCAAATACGGCAACGGAGAATGGGTTTCGGGCTACCACAACGGACAGATATTCCTCAACCACAAGTTGATAAAAGATAACGGCATCGATCCCAAGACCATCCGCACCGAAGCCGCTGACCTGCTGCTGCGCATGAGCGGAGTGAGCCGTGTGTGGACAATCGATGACATCGAGGCCGGCCGTGCCGGACACAATGCCGACGCGCTGAAGCGCAACACCCAGGTCGACTATGCCGGCGATGTATTCATCGAGGTGACACCCGGATGGGAAATCGTCGACCAGAATCCTAATAACCAGAAAGAGGTGCGCTCAACAGTGCGCACTGGCTTCATGTCGTCGCCCGTGTTCTTCCTGTCGCCCGACCTCAAGGCCGAGCGCATAACCTCGGAAATCGACGCACGCACCATAGCCCCCACAGTGGCTCGACTTCTGCGCATACGCTCGCCCAACGCATCCGAGCTGCCGCCGATGCGCTTCAACCGATAATCCCGGCCAACTCCACCAACCGGCCGACGGTGACCGATTATCCAATCCCACTGTAACGCATCAATCATTACATAGCCCGCACAGGGTCAGCCTCACTAAATTCGATAATTAAAAAAATCTACATAAATGTCATTAAACTCTATTTTAAGCAAGCTATTCGGCAACAAGTCGCAGCGCGACCTGAAGGAAATACAACCGATAGTGGACCAAATCAACGCCCTCGGCCCTCGCATGAAGGAGCTGACCAACGATGAACTCCGTGATACAATCAACCGCATCAAGCAGGAACTCGCCGACGCAACATCGGCCGACACAACCGCAATTGCCGAGATAAAGAATAAAATCGAGGAACTCCCCTTCGATGAGCGTCAGCCTCTGTGGGACGACATTGACAACCGAGAGAAAAACATCCTCGAAACCTACGAGAAGGAACTCGACCGCGTGTTGCCCACCGTATTTGCAGCAATGCGCGAAACAGCTGCCCGATTCGCAGCCAACGAAACAATCGAGGTAACAGCAACCGACATGGACCGCGACCTCGCCGCTGCCGGCAAAGACTTCGTGAGCATCGAAGGCGACAAAGCCATATACCGCAACCACTGGATGGCCGGCGGTAACGAAATCAAATGGGACATGGTACACTACGATGTACAGCTCATTGGCGGTATCGTGCTGCATCAAGGCAAAATCGCCGAGATGGCAACCGGTGAAGGTAAGACACTCGTTGCAACCCTCCCCGTATTCCTCCGCTCACTCACCGGCCGAGGCGTACACGTGGTAACCGTCAACGACTACCTGTCGAAACGTGACTCCGAGTGGATGGGTCCGCTCTACATGTTCCACGGACAGACGGTCGACTGCATCGACAAGCATCAGCCCAACTCGCCGCAGCGTCGCAAAGCCTATGCATGTGACATAACATTCGGTACCAACAACGAATTCGGCTTTGACTACCTGCGTGACAACATGGCCATGTCGCCTCAGGACATGGTTCAGCGCAAGCACTACTACGCAATCGTCGACGAGGTCGACTCAGTGCTCATCGACGATGCCCGTACACCGCTTATAATCTCAGGTCCCGTGCCTAAGGGCGAGGATCAGCTCTTCAACGAATACAAGTATAATGTAGAGAAAGTATATGAGGCACAGCGCAAGCTCGTGGGCCGACTCCTGATCGAAGCCAAGGAAAAAATCGCAAGCGAAGACAAGGAAGTGCGTAAGGAAGGTGCCCTTCAGCTGTTCCGGGCCTACAAGGGTCTTCCCAAGAACAACGCGCTCATCAAATACCTGTCGCAGGAAGGCATCAAGCCGCTTCTGCTCGAAACCGAGGCATTCTATATGCAGGACAACAACCGCGAGATGCCCAAGGCTGTCGAACCCCTCTATTTCGTAATCGACGAGAAGAACCGCTCGGTAGAATTGACCGACAAAGGTATCGACGAGCTCACCGGACGAAGCGAGGATCCGCAGTTCTTCGTTCTGCCCGACATTGCTTCGCAGCTCTCGGAAGTCGAAGGCAACCAGTCAATTTCAACAACCGAACGCCAGCAACGCAAGGACGAGCTGATGCAGAACTACGCGGTGAAAGCCGAGCGCGTACACACCGTGACCCAGCTGCTCAAGGCCTACACCCTCTTTGAAAAGGATGTGGAATACGTAATCGACGACAACAAAATCAAGATTGTCGACGAGCAGACAGGCCGTATCATGGAAGGCCGCCGCTACTCCGACGGACTCCATCAGGCCATCGAGGCCAAGGAGGGCGTGAAAGTCGAGGCTGCGACACAGACATTCGCCACAATCACCCTCCAGAACTACTTCCGTATGTATCACAAGCTTGCAGGTATGACCGGTACGGCCGAAACCGAAGCAGGCGAGTTCTGGGACATATACAAACTCGATGTCGTGACAATACCCACCAACAAGCCGGTGGCACGTATTGACATGAACGACCGCGTCTACAAGACCAAGAAGGAAAAGTATGCCGCCGTAATCGATGAGATCGTCAACCTCGTCGAGCAGGGCCGCCCGGTGCTCGTGGGTACAACCTCGGTCGAAATATCGGAGTTGCTCTCGCGAATGCTCACACTGCGCCGCATCCCCCACAATGTGCTCAATGCCAAGTTGCACCAGCGAGAGGCCGAAATCGTGGCACAGGCCGGTAAGAAAGGCACCGTCACCATAGCCACCAACATGGCCGGTCGTGGTACCGACATCAAGCTTCCGCCCGAAGTCAAGGAGGCGGGAGGTCTTGCCATCATCGGTACCGAGCGTCACGAGTCACGCCGCGTCGACCGTCAGCTCCGAGGCCGTTCAGGCCGTCAGGGCGACCCTGGTTCTTCGGTGTTCTACCTCTCGTTTGAGGACCAGTTGATGCGTCTATTCGCAACCGACCGCGTAACCAAGATGCTCGACACACTCGGCATCAAGGAGGGCGAGATGATTGAGTCGAAGATGGTTAACCGCGCTATCGAGAACGCTCAGAAACGTGTCGAGGAAAACAACTTCGGCGTGCGTAAGCGTCTTCTTGAGTACGACGACGTGATGAACAAGCAGCGTCAGTACATCTACGGTCGCCGTCACCACGCACTCATGGGTGAGCGTATCGGAATCGACATCAACAACATGCTCTACGACACGGTGGAGAACATCGTAAACACCTATGACTCGCCGGCCGACTATGCCGACCTCTCGCTCGAGCTCCTGAAAGTGTTTGCTGTCGAAACTCCGTTCACCGAGGAGGAGTTCCGTTCGATGCCAAAGAACGAAGTGTTTGACCGCATCCATGCATCGGTCAACGAAGCTTTCCGCCGCAAGTCCGACCGCATCATCGAAATAGCCATGCCTGTGATTTCGGAATGGGTAGAGAAGCGTGATGCCAAGGGCCGCATCCTCGTTCCCATCACCGACGGCAAGCGTGTGTTCAACATCCCGGCCGACATCACCGAAACCTACAACAGCAAGGGCAAGGCGCTCCTCAAGGAGTGGCACAAGGCCATCATGCTTGTCACAATCGATGAAGTGTGGAAAGAGCACCTGCGCGAGCTCGACCAGTTGCGTCAGTCGGTTCAGAACGCATCCTACGAGCAGAAGGATCCCCTTGTAATATATAAGGTTGAATCATTCCACCTGTTTGAGAACGCAATGAACACGCTCAACGTGAAGGCCGTGTCGGCACTCATGCGCGGACAGATATTCATCCCGCAGCAGCGCGCCGAGGACGCTCGCCTCAGCTCCGAACAGGATCGCCAGCAGCCCGCACAGCGTCAGCCCGAGGTGAAGGAGGCTATGCCCGACCGTCCCAACGACTATAGCCGCTACCGCGCAAGCCGCGAGCAATATCCCGGTTCAAGCGCACAGCGTCAGGCCGCTTCGGCACCACAGGGCGAGCAACAGCGCACCCAGCCCATTATCAACGGGCCTAAGGTGGGCCGCAACGACCCCTGTCCCTGCGGCTCGGGCAAGAAGTTCAAGAACTGCCACGGGCGAAATGCTTAACAATAAATCAATATCATCAATTATCACATTATGAAGCATATACTTCTATCTTTAGCAACTATGGCAATAGTGGCATCATGCTCGACCAACAAACTTCAGTATCCTGAAGCACCCGCCGACAACACTGTCGACGATTACTTCGGTGTGCAAGTAGCCGACCCCTACCGTCCGTTGGAAAACGACACCTCGGCAGCCACCCTAAAGTGGGTGGAAGAGGAACGCGCACTCACCGAAAGCTACCTCTCGAAGATACCCTTCCGCAAGGACATCCGCGAGCGACTCAAAACGCTCTACGACTACAAGAAACCCGGAATGCCCTCAAAGAAGGACGGATGGTACTACTTCTACGAGAACGACGGATTGCAGAATCAGTCGGTGCTCTACCGCACACGCTCTCTTGACGAGAAACCCGAGGTGTTCCTCGACCCCAACAAGCTCAGCGACGACGGTACAGTGGCCCTGACCGGCATAAGCACTTCCAACGACGGCAAGTACACCGCCTACACCATTTCGCGCAGCGGCTCTGACTGGACCGAAATCTATGTGATGGACACCGAAACCAAGGAGCTGCTGCCCGACCACATCGAATGGGCCAAGTTCACCGATGCCGCATGGCAAGGCGACGGCTTCTACTACAGCGCCTACGACAAACCCGTCGACGGCAAGGAGTTCTCCCACGCCAACGAAAACCATCGTGTCTACTATCACAAAATAGGAACTCCCCAGAGCGACGACAAGCTTGTGTATGAGGACAAGGATCATCCCCTGCACTTCCACTCGGCTTCAGTGCCCGACGACGAATCGGCTCTTATAATCTACGGTGGCGGCGAGGGACTCGGCTCGTCAATCACCATGAAGAGCCTCAAGGATCCCAATGCCAAATGGGTGACTGTAGAGCCTTCACAGGACTACGACATATCAATCCTCGACATAATCGACGGAACGATGTACATCTACACCAATTACGGCGCACCGCGTTACCGCCTCATGACCGCCTCGGTCAAAGCTCCCCAACGCGAGAACTGGAAAGAGCTCGTGCCTGAGGGCGAAGGCGTGTTGTCGGGTGTCAACTTTGCCGGCGACAAACTCATCCTCACCTACGACATCGATGCCTCCAACCGCCTCTATGTCTACTCGCTCGACGGAAAACAACTCAGCGAAATCGAGCTGCCCACTCTCGGTTCGGCAGGCGTGTCGTCAAGTCGCAAGCACGACGAAGTGTTCTATACTTTCACATCGTTCACCTATCCGTCGGAAATCTACAAGTATGACCTCGCTTCAGGCAAGTCGGAGCCCTACAAGGCAGTTGAAATCCCCGGATTCAACATGGACGACTACGTTACCGAGCAGGTGTTCTACACCTCGGCCGACGGAACCAAGATACCGATGTTCATCACCTACAAAAAAGGCCTTGAACGCAACGGCAAGAACCCCGTCTACCTCTACGGTTACGGAGGCTTCAACGTGTCGCTCAATCCCGGCTTCTCGGCTCAGCGTCTGTTCTGGCTTGAAAACGGCGGCATCTACGCCGAGGCCAATCTGCGCGGAGGCGGCGAATACGGCGAACCCTGGCACCTCGCCGGTACCAAGCAGCAGAAGATGAACGTGTTCAATGACTTCATCGCAGCTGCCGAGTACATGATCAAGGAAGGCTGGACATCGCCCGACTACCTCACAATCGAGGGCGGCTCCAACGGCGGATTGCTCGTGGGCGCTACAATGAACCTTCGCCCCGACCTGTTCAAGGTGGCCATTCCCCGTGTAGGCGTAATGGACATGATGCGCTATCACCTGTTCACCATCGGTTGGAACTGGGCTTCCGACTACGGAACAAGCGCCGATTCTCCCGAAATGGCTGGTTACCTGCTCTCCTACTCGCCACTGCACAACATCAAGGACGACGGCACACCCTACCCCGCAACACTTGTCACCACAGCCGATCATGACGACCGAGTAGTTCCCGCACACTCGTTCAAGTATGCCGCCAAGCTTCAGGCAAGCAACACCGGCGACGCTCCCAAGCTCATCCGCATCGACTCCAAGGCGGGTCACGGAGCCGGCAAGCCCGTTGCAAAGGTGCTCGACGAGTATGCCGACATATATTCTTTCATCTTCTATAACCTGGGAATAACACCCGTCACTAAGTAAATGTCGCGCATTGCAACTTACATAGCGGCGTCAGCAATAATGCTCTCAATGTCGGGATGCTTTACCGGCATTGAGAGCACTCCCAAAATTACCGCATCCGATGTCAAGCGCGAAAAAGTTGCGGTAACTGAGGAAGACCGCTACCTCGACAATGTGCGTCACGCTCCACTCGACAAGTGGCACGAAGGCAAGCTGTTCTATGTCACCGACGACAAAATCAACCTCGCCCTCGAGCCCTCGTCTACTCCGTCGCCGCGTCAAGGCGACCTGCTTTCATTCAGCAAATACCGCACGGTGCCGTCGCTCACGGGCGAAGCCGACACCGAGTTGCTATTTGCCGACTCCAAGGGGCGCGAGGTGGTCTACCGACTGAACTCCTCGCCTGAAGAGCTTGCCCGACGCAGCCAAATCGAAATTCCTTTCACCATTGAGTTGAGCGTCGTCGACAGCACAATGAAAGCCATAAAAGGGAAAAAGTTTTATATCCGCACTTCGATGTGGTATGACAAGGACGGTAAAGCCCGCAACGGACTGAAATTCATTCCTGTGGAGGTGATGGATGTGCTGCCCGGCAACTCCGTCTACCCCGTAATGGTGAAATTCCGCAACCCCGAGCTCGACAACGGCCGGCCGGCCTATGTGTTCATGTCGGTAGGCGACAGCGGAAACTCATCGCGCAACTTCGCCTCACTCTTTTTCCTCAAAGATCCACACTTGAAATATCCCCAAATCTCCGACGAAAACTGGCGTAACATAATTCACGGACGCATAGTGAAGTACATGACCCGCGAAGAGTGCCGACTCGCACTCGGCCCGCCCACTTCGGTCGACCGCCGTCCGGGCATAAGCACCATGCACGAGCTATGGAACTATGAAAACGGAGTTTACCTGATATTTGACGACGGACTGCTTCAAAGCTTCCGATTATAAAAAACGACACTGCCAATGCTACTGATTCAAGACTTCGACCTGTCATCCGCAACCACATTCCACCTCCCCGCACGGGCTCGATGGATGGCCGAATACGATTCGGTCGATCAACTGCGCTCGATTCTTGCCGACTCACAGTTTGCCACGATGAAGCGACTCCACATTGGAGCCGGAAGCAACCTGTTGTTCACCAAGTCGTTTGACGGACTTGTGCTGCATTCGGCCATGAAAGGAATGTCGACGGTGGCCGACGACGGCGAAAGCGTGATAATACGTGCCGAATCAGGCATCGTGTGGGACGACTTCGTGCAACATTGCGTCGACAGCAACCTGTACGGAGCCGAAAATCTATCCTACATTCCAGGCGAGGTGGGAGCCTCGGCCGTACAGAACATCGGTGCCTACGGTGTCGAAGTAAAGGACTTGATTGTCAAGGTAGAAGCATTGGACACCTTCACCTCCGGAATGGTGACATTCACCGCCGACGAGTGCCGGTACGGCTATCGCGACAGCCTCTTCAAGCGCCCCGACCTGGCAGGACGCTACATCATCACTGCCGTCCACTACCGGCTGTGGCACACGCCACGCTATACGCTCGACTACGGCCCTCTTAAGGAGCTGCGTGAAGTGACTTATCTTACACCGGCCACAGTGCGCAATCGAGTCATAGAGATACGACGATCCAAGCTTCCCGAACCCTCGGAGCTTGGCAGCGCAGGCTCCTTCTTCAAGAATCCCGTCATTGACAAGTCAATGTGGCGGCACATTCAATCATCCTATCCCGAAGCTCCGCACTACGATGTCGACGACAACCTTGTCAAGGTTCCCGCAGGATGGCTTATCGAAACTTCGGGACTCAAGGGAGCGGTCGAAGGCGGAGCCATGGTCTATCAGCGCCAGTGCCTCGTCATCGTCAATACCGGCAATGCCACGAGCGACGATGTGGTGAAGCTTTACCGGCGTGTACAGGCCACGGTTTACGACCGATTCGGAATAATGCTTTCACCTGAAGTAAACGTCATTTAGCCATGCGACTGCGATTCTTAGGCACAGGCACCTCCTCGGGAGTTCCTCAACTGATGTGCAAGTGCGAGGTGTGTACCTCGACCGACACCCACGATAAACGCTCGCGCAGCTCGGCCTTAATCCAACTGAACGACGGGCGCAACCTGCTCATCGACTGCGGGCCCGACTTCTATACGCAGATACTTCACGCCGGATGCCCTCAGTTGCACTGTGCGCTGCTCACCCACAGCCACTACGACCATGTGGGCGGCATCGATGACCTGCGCCCCTATTGCGCCAACCACCGCAGCTTTCCTCTCTACTGCAAGAGCGATGTGGCCCGCGACCTGCGTGAACGCGTGCCCTATTGCTTCCGTCAGCACCCCTATCCCGGTGTTCCGTCGTTTGACATCCACGAAATCGACAGCCGTCCGTTCATGGTCGACGACATAGAAGTGATTCCGCTGCCGGTAATGCATCTTAATCTGCCCATCCTGGGATTCCGCATTGGAAAATTCGCCTACATAACCGATGCCAAGACCATCCCCGACACCACCGTCGACCTGCTGCAGGGAGTCGACACCCTCGTCATAAACGCATTGCGACAGAAACCGCACATATCCCACATGAGCCTGCCCGAATCACTGGAGATAATAGTCCGTGTGAATCCGAGAGCGGCCTATCTCACCCATCTAAGCCACGGATTCGGACTGCAATCAGTAATGGCGGCAAAACTACCGCCCAACGTACACATAGCCTACGACAGCCTGATCATAGACATACCCGACTGAAAAGCCGCGCCATTAAACTTTAATGCGCGCCGATTGTCATATATCTAAACGAGGCATTTATTCCAAACACTAAATTGAACAAAAGTATGAAAAAAAGCTTAAGCCAAATATTAGCAATATCTCTTCTCGCAGCAGGGATGTCGAGCTGTGGAATATTCAAGAATCAATCGCAACCCGAAGCTCCGGCTCCGGTTGAAAAACCCGCATCTAACCCCAAGCCCAAGCCCACCATTAACAAGGAGGAGGCCCTCGACGGAGAGTGGACTGTCTACAAGGTAAACGGCAAGCGCGTCACCGGCACAGGTGAAACCCACCCCTATGTAACATTCAACATGGCCGACCACCGCATCTACGGCTTCAACGGATGCAACTACATCAACGGCGATTTCGTCAACGAAGGCTCGTCGCTGCGTATATCCAATGTCATCTCCACCATGATGGCCTGTCAGGATTCGCAATACGAGGCATTGATCAACAAGGCTCTCGAACGCACACGCACCTTCTCGGTAACGAAGAAAGGCCATGAATACTATCTCGACCTGCGCAACGAGCACAACATCGTCGAGATGGTGATGCGAAAGCACAACATGGACTACCTCAACGGAGCGTGGACAGTGAAGGAGATAACCGGAACCTACAACAATAACGAGGATGTGGAGCTCGTAATCGACATTCCGGAACACACCATTCACGGAAACACCGGTTGCAACATCGTCAACGGTTCGCTGATTATCGACCCCGAGAAATCCAATTCAATCCAGTTTAACAACCTCGCCACTACCAAGATGCGTTGCCCCGACGAGCAAGCCAAAACCGAAACGGCGTTTCTCGTAGCACTTGAGCGCGTTGAAACTGCACAGCGAGGCAAATCGGGCACCGTGATCATGCGTGACAAGGACGGCGAGAACGTGCTTGTACTCAAGAAGATCGATAACCGTCAGCAGGGTAATTGACTGAAGCGCGAATCGATTCGCGACCGATGACCGGTGACTGTCGACCGACATTAACCGCATAAGCAGCTTTCAGGTCACACTTGCCTGATTGAGCGGTTGTTGAATCGCAGTTTCCATCCTTCAACGACTGTGAACTCATTGAAGCCGCCGGCTGAGCCATTGAGGCGAGGCGGGCGGCTTTCTTGCGTGCTCGATAGCGGCGCTGACGCTCGCGTGCAAGGCGGCGACGCCTGATTGTGGGATAGATGAGCATGAACAGCGAGCGCACCAGATCATCCTTGATAGTACCTATCAAATCGCTGTGGTTATGATTCTGATAATAATCGAGCCAGTAGTATATCTCGCTGTGATAGCACACCGGTATCTGGTTGATTGCATCGACCCACAGTTGGTCAAACTTCAGCTTGTAGACTCTCTTGCTTTTCTTGGTTCCGTTGTTTTCCATGATATTATATTTTTTCAGCAAAGATAATAGGCCGAAGTACCCGATTTCACCCCATAATGTCGCGAATAGCCAAATTAACAATGTTAAAACCTATTTTCCCGGCATCACATCATTTCTAAACCCGGGAAAGGACGCATCCCAATAAAAAAGCCATGTCGAGCCAACAAAAGTTTAACATTATCCAACATCCTATATGTTAAAATCAAAGTAATTACTTGTATATTTCATAATTAGTGTATAATTTTGTTTTAAATTAAGTATTTTCATAGCAAGAGAATGCTTGCCTAATCGTAAATTATTGTTTTTTACAGAGTGGTGTTACTGCCTAATCCTATCACATTCAGTGTCGGAAAGCTTCAGGCCGCAACTGAGCAGCGACAGCCGATTCAATAGCGCCGAAGAGCTTCGCCGCAACATGATACACTACGACATCAAGGACTTTGACAGCCTGCCCAAAGAAACCCGGGATAAGGATAACGGATTTTCACGCAACATACCCATGATGCTGAAAGCCCTCCGATATTTCGACCTGAAGCAATACAGCTGCGAAAAGGGAACCGACTCCGGCGAAGATGACAAAAAATAGTTACAAATAACAACATAACACTCTACTGCGATGAAGCAATATATCCCGTCGCCCGTCGACACATCCGACATTGAACTGCCCTCTCAACTCATGCCTCTCATCGAGGATATGGCCCGAAACGTACATGAAGTGTGGGCCAAAAACCGCATGGCCGAAGGCTGGACCTACGGCCCCGTGCGTGACGATGCCGCCAAGCACCATCCGTGCCTTGTGGACTACGACTCACTCCCCGACAGCGAAAAGGAGTATGACCGCGCCACTTCGCAGGAAACCCTTAAGTGCATCATCAAGTTAGGATTTAACATAACCAAATAACCCACCGAAATTACACGTAATTATGAAACTAAGCTCTCTGCTTTTAGGCGCAGCCATGTTGTCGCTTCAAGCCAACGCCGCCGACCCACTTGCATTTCTCGATGTCATGAACTCACCCGTCATTCTCGGTGACTCAATCGTATTTCGCGTAGCGGCACCCAACGCATCGTCGGTGTCACTAACCGGACAGTTCATGCAGGGCTCCGTAGCCATGTCACGCAACGACAAGGGCGTATGGAGCGTGACCGTGCCAACCCCCACACCCGACATATACCCCTACAACTTCATCATCGATGGAATAAGCGTGGCCGACCCGGGCAACATCAACATATTCCCCAACGAGAGCTTCAAGGCGAGCATGCTCGAGATTCCCGACGACAACGCCCTCTACACCGTTCGCGATGTCCCCCACGGAAAGATACACTACAACACCTATAAGTCGGATGTGCTCGGACAACACCGCAACCTCATAGTCTACACTCCGGCCGAGTACGAGGCCAATCCCGACAAGAACTATCCCGTGTTCTATCTGGTAAGCGGTACCACCGACACTGAAGAGGTGTGGTTCAAGGTAGGTCGCGCCAACACACTGCTTGACAATCTCATAGCATCAGGCGAAGCCGAGCCGATGATAGTAGTGATGCCCTACGGCTACATGAACAACGGCACACCCCGTCCGTCGTCGCCCGAAGCCGCCAAGATGTATCAGGTGTTTGTCAAGGAGCTTACCCAGTCGATCATGCCCTATGTCGAGTCAAACTACCGCACAATCAACAATCGCGACTCACGCGCCATCGCCGGATTCTCACGCGGAGGCGGACAATCGATGTTCACCGCCTTCTCATGCCCCGACAAATTCGGCTGGCTCGAATCCTACAGCGCATATCTCACTCCCGAAGTAATCGACGCCTACTTCCCCAACATCGTCAAGGACGCCAACAGCCTCAACTCACTGTGGATGTGTGTAGGCACAAGCGACTTCCTCTATAACGATGTAGTGCGCAACAAGCGTTACTTCGACGACAAGGCGATAAAATATCAGGCCGAGGAGCGCGGCGGCAGCCACACCTGGATGCATGCCCGTTACTGCCTTGCCAACTCACTGCGCCGATTGTTCCGTAAATAATCATCGCCCATGCCTGTAATCGAAATCGATTCACTGTCACACCCCGGAGTGGAGATGTTCGGCAGCCTCACCGAGGCGCAGCTGCGCAACCGACTTGAACCCGACAAGGGGATTTTCATCGCCGAAAGCCCCAAGGTAATCAATGTCGCGCTCAACGCAGGCTACGTTCCGGTAGCGATGCTGTGTGAACATCGCCACATAACCGGCGATGCGGCCGACATAATAGCCCGATGCGGCGACATCCCCGTCTACACCGGAAGCCGCGAACTGCTGTCGTCGCTCACGGGCTACACGCTCACACGCGGTGTGCTGTGTGCCATGCGTCGACCCCAACTGCGTGACATCGCCGACATCTGTGCCGACGCAAGGCGTGTCGTGATAGTCGACAACGTTGTCGACTCGACCAATGTAGGGGCGATATTCCGCTCGGCGGCCGCTCTTGGCATCGACGCGGTGCTGCTCACTCCTTCGTCATGCGATCCGCTCAACCGCCGTGCCGTGAGGGTGTCGATGGGTTCGGTGTTTCTCGTGCCGTGGACAAGGCTCACTGTTCCGGCAGGCGCCCTGCGCGAGCTCGGATTCAAGACCGCGGCAATGGCATTGACCGACGACTCCGTGCCTATAGACCATCCCGTACTTGCCGAGCAGCCCCGACTTGCAATAATCATGGGCACCGAAGGCGACGGACTTCCTCACGATGTAATAGCCGATGCCGACTATGTGGTGAGGATACCCATGTCACACTGCGTCGACTCCCTGAATGTGGCAGCGGCGGCAGCGGTGGCATTTTGGGAACTGCGTGCGAGGTGAACAGGCATTGCTACCAAACTGATCACAACCAAATCAATACCCGTAAACAACTATGATAAGAACCTTTTTATTGTCACTCATTGCTGCGCTGTGCGCCGTTACGGCACAAGCGCAGGTGTCGTTCGGCGAGCCGTCGAAATTCAATGACGGATGGCTTTTCAAGCTCGCCGACGATTCAACCGCTGTAAATCCCAAGTACGACGACTCAAAGTGGCGCAAGCTCGACCTGCCCCACGACTGGTCGATTGAAGGACAGCTGTCGCCGTCACTTGCAAGTTGCACCGGATTCCTTCCCGGAGGCATTGCATGGTATCGCAAGCACTTCACCCCTACCGGCGATGCCGCCCGCCAATATATCTACTTTGAAGGCGTGTACAACCGCAGCGAGGTCTATGTCAACGGTCATCTGCTCGGCAAGCGCCCCAACGGTTACGTGTCGTTCATGTATGACATGACACCCTACCTCGTTCCCGGCGACAATGTAATAGCAGTGCGTGTCGACCACAGCCGTTACGCCGACTCACGCTGGTATACCGGCTCGGGAATATACCGTGACGTGTGGCTTGTCGAGGCACCCGAAACCCACATAGCCCAATGGGGCGTGGGTTACGAAACCACTCGCCTTACCGACAAACGTGCCGACGTCAAGGTGACGGTCGACATCGAGAATCCCGAGAAGGCAAAGAAACTGCAGGTCAAGGCAACGCTTACCGATGCCGACGGAAAAGTCGTGTCGCAATCGACCGCCGGAGTCAACAACGGCAAGTCAACTCTGACTCTGCGCGTAAAGAATCCCGAACGCTGGGACATAGACAATCCCTATCTCTACAAGCTCAATACCGAACTGTGGGCCGACGGAAAGTACATCGACGGCAGCACTACCACAGCAGGATTGCGATCGCTTGAGTTTAACCCCGACAAGGGATTCGCACTCAACGGCCGCTGGATGAAGGTCAAGGGAGTGTGTCTGCACCACGATGCCGGAGTGCTTGGTGCCACTGTGCCCGAAGAGGTGTGGGAGCGCCGTCTTGCCAATCTGAAGTCAATAGGCGTGAATGCCATACGCTGCGCCCACAATCCACAGGCACCGGCACTCTACGATGTGTGTGACCGAATAGGTCTTCTCGTTATGGACGAAGCTTCGGACGAGTGGGAATTTCCCAAGCGCAAGTGGATCGAGGGCTGGAACAAAGGCACTCCCGGATTTGACGGCACCTACGACTTCTTTGAAGAGTGGATCGACCGCGATGTCACCGACATGGTGCGCCGCGACCGCAACCATCCGTCGATATTCATGTGGAGCATCGGCAACGAGGTCGACTATCCCAACGACCCCTACTCCCACCCCGTGCTCGACGGCTCGACCATAAGCCAGCCCATGTTTGGCGGCTACAATCCCGAAGCCCCCAATGCCGAACGCATAGGCAAGATTGCCAAGCGACTTGCAGCCTGTGTAAGAAGCGTCGACACATCACGCCCCGTGACCGGCGCACTTGCCGGAGTGGTGATGTCAAACGAAACCGAATATCCCGAAGCGGTGGATGTAGTGGGTTACAACTACACCGAGGACCGTTACGACACCGACCACTCCACCTATCCGTCACGCATAATCTACGGCAGTGAAAACAGGTCGGACATCGACGCTTGGTATGCCACACGCGACAGGGACTTCATATTCGGACAATTCATCTGGACAGGCACCGACTATCTCGGAGAGTCGGGCAGCTGGCCCGCACGCGGCTTCTATACCGGCCTGCTTGACTTCGGCAGCTTCCCGAAGCCTCGCGGACACTTCCGTGCGTCATTGTGGTGTGAAAACCCCGTAGCCTATATAGGCACCTACCCCAAGCCTCGCCGCGACTATCTGTCGGTCGACGCGTGGGACACCTGGAACTACGACGACGGAGAAACCATAAGGGTTGTGTGCTACACCAACCAGCCACAGGCACGCCTGCTGCTTAACGACAAGGAGGTCGGAGCCATGAAGCCCTACGACCCCAAGAGCGGCATAATACATTGGGACATTCCCTACGCTCCCGGCAAACTCACCGTGGAGGCGTGTGACAATAACGGCAACGTAACGGCCGGATATGACATCGTGACCTCGGGAAGACCGTTTGCGCTCAAGGCATCGGCCGACAAGCCGACACTGAATCGCGACAAGGCCACGGCCCACGTGTTTGTCGACATTCTCGACGATGACGGAAACATAGTGACGCTTGGCGACAACGAAATAACCTGTACAATCCAGGGACCGGCCCGACTGCTCGGACTTGAAGGGTGCAACAACTCCGACATGAGCGACTACACCGACAACCGTCACCGCGCCTATCGCGGCCGACTGCTCGCCTACATCCAGACAACAGGCGAGCCGGGCGAAATAACGGTCAACTTCACCTCGCCGCTGCTCAAAGGCACCAAAGTGAAACTTACAGCTGAATAACGGCCAATCGGGCGCATCGTCAATCGATGTCGCCCGATTTTTTATTTCATAGATTGAAGATTTGTGGCTAAATTTGCGTTACACAAAACAAAAACGATAATCACAATGAGAGAATGGAGCACCATAAAGGAGTATGAAGACATTCTATTCCAGTATTACAACGGCATTGCCAAGATAACCATAAACCGTCCGCAAGTTTACAACGCATTCCGTCCGCAGACCAATTTTGAGATGCTTGACGCGATGTCGATATGCCGCGAGCGCAGCGACATAGGCGTAGTCGTCCTCACCGGCACGGGCGACAAGGCATTCTGCTCGGGAGGCGACCAGAAGGTGAAGGGCATAGGCGGTTACATCGACAACAACGGAGTGCCCCGCCTCAACGTGCTCGACCTCCACAAAGCCATCCGCTCAATTCCCAAGCCTGTAATAGCCATGGTCAACGGTTACGCGATAGGCGGCGGCAACGTGCTTCAGGTGGTGTGCGACCTCACAATCGCATCGGAGAACGCACGTTTCGGCCAGACCGGACCAAAAGTGGGAAGCTTCGACGCCGGATTCGGCTCATCGTACCTCGCCCGCTGCGTGGGACAGAAGAAAGCCCGCGAAATATGGTTTCTGTGCCGCCAATACACCGCCAAGGAGGCCGAGGAGATGGGCATGGTAAACAAAGTAGTGCCCCTCGAACGCCTTGAGGACGAAACCGTAGAGTGGTGCGAAACGATACTCAAACGCAGCCCGATGGCCATACGCATGATCAAGCGCGCCATGAACGCCGAGCTCGACGGCCAGCGCGGCATGATGGAGTTTGCCGGCGACGCCACATTGATGTACTACCTCATGGCCGAGGCTCAGGAAGGCAAGAATGCATTCCTTGAGAAACGCGATCCCGACTTCGGCCAGTTCCCCAAATTCCCGGGCTGATGCTTCAAGCCGCCTACTGCCGCTACCTGCTGCACTTCAAGCAGCCGGCCATAACATCACGCGCGGTAATGCTCGACAAGACTACCTACTTCGTAAAGATATGGGACGACAACAATCCCGAAGTTTACGGACTTGGTGAGTGCGCACTCTTCAAAGGGCTCGGTGCCGACGACCTGCCCGACTACGAGCAACGGCTTGCCGACGCCTGCCGTGACATAACATCGTGGCTTCGCGGCAAGCCACTCCCGGTCGACCCGCTCTACAGCTCAATCGTATTCGGACTGGAAACCGCTCTCGCCGATCTCGCCAACGGAGGCCGACGGGTCATATTCCCGTCGCCGTGGAGCAACGGCGACAGCGCAATCTCCATCAACGGCCTCGTGTGGATGGGAAATGCCGATGCCATGCTGCAACGCATTGACGAGAAGCTGGCACAGGGATTCCGATGCGTGAAGCTGAAGATAGGCGGCATCGACTTCAACGAGGAGCTGCGACTGATAAGCTACATCCGTGAATCCTACCCCGCCTCCACCCTGCAGCTGCGGCTCGACGCCAACGGAGCCTTCACGCCCGATAACGCACTGATTCATCTCGACAGGCTGGCACGTTACGACATTCACTCCATCGAACAGCCCATAAAGCCGCGACAGTGGGATGCAATGTCACGCATCAGTCGTGAAAGCCCCATCGACATAGCTCTCGACGAGGAGCTCATAGGCATCGTGACGCTTGACCGGATGGAGAAGATGCTTGATGCCATAATGCCGCGTTACATCATATTGAAGCCGTCGCTGTGCGGCGGATTCGGCATGGCGTCATCGTGGATAAGCGAGGCCGACAAGCGAGGCATAGGCCGATGGGTGACATCGGCGCTTGAATCCAACGTGGGACTTAACGCAATAGCCCAATGGACTGCCACTCTCGACACGCGTGACATGCCGCAGGGGCTCGGCACAGGAGCACTTTACACCGACAACATCACATCGCCGCTAAGACAGACCGGCGACGTGCTGCGTTACGACACCGAAGCGTCATGGCAAATACCGCAACTTCCATGGAAGCGATGATACACAACATCACGCCCGAGGCCCGGCAATTCATCGAGGAGTGGAACAACAGCCATGACTACATCATAGCCCACACCTCAGGCTCGACCGGAAAGCCCAAGGAGATACGCCTGCTCAAAAGCGATATGCGACTGTCGGCCGAAGCGACATGCCGTTACTTCGGCATAGGCCCCGAGTCACGCCTCGTGCTGCCGCTTTCGCCAGGTTACATAGCGGGAAAGATGATGATTGTGAGAGCGTTAATATCAGGTGCCGAGCTGTGGATTGAAGAGCCGTCCATGTCACCGCTGAAGCGTGACTACGGCATTGTCGGCCTGCTGCCGGTGGTTCCGTCGCAGGTGACGGAACTGCTTCAGTCGCCCTACATAACGGGAGTGCGCAACCTAATCGTGGGCGGCGGCGCACTCGATCCCGAAACCGAGCAAAAGCTTGCCGCCTGCCACCTCAAAGCCTACGCCACCTATGGAATGACCGAAACATGCAGTCACGTGGCACTGCGTGACATCACGGCGGGCGACGAGCACTTCCATGCGCTCCCCGGAATAAGCTTCAAGACCGACGAGCGCGAATGCCTCGTAATCGAGGCTCCGCACTACTCGTTCCGGAGCCTGACCACCAACGACACCGTCGAGCTTATCGACAACAGCCGTTTCCGCTGGAAAGGGCGTTACGACAATGTAATCAACTCGGGAGGCGTGAAGCTTCATCCCGAGGAGATTGAAAAAAAGCTGTCACGCTTCATCGACCGCCCTTTCTATATAGCAGGACGCCCCAGCAAACTGTGGGGCGAAGAGGCGGTGCTCTACATCGAGGGATGTGACATCGACCGTGACTATATAATGGAAAAGGCACGCTCGGTGCTCGACCGTTACAGCGTACCTAAAGATGTTATCGCGATTCCGAACTTCAGTCGGACCGATTCCGGAAAAATAAAACGGCTTTAGCCGAACTTGCTTATCTTACGCAATGCGGCTTCGTTCATAATCTTGATGCGACGACCGTCGACAATCAAAATCTTCTCATTGACAAAACCCGACAATGTGCGTATGGCGTTGGAGGTGGTCATGTTTGACAAGTTGGCCAAATCCTCACGCGCCATGTATATTCTCAACGTAGCGCCGTCATCCTCATATCCGTAACTTTCCTGAAGAGCGATCAGCGCCTCGGCCAGTCGGCCGCGTATATGCTTCTGCGTGAGATTTACAATCTTCGTATCGGAGCCTCCAAGATTTCGCGAAAGCTCGTGTATGAAGAACCATGCCAGCTTTATGTTATGCTGAATCAGGTCCTTAACCAGTTCCATCGGCACGGAGCCGAGCACCGAAGGCTCAAAGGCCGCCGCCGTGGAAACGTAAGGCTCATCGGCAAAATAAGCGCGATAGCCGAAATATTGTACCGGGCGAATCAGTCGCAGAATCTGTTGACGACCTCCGATGCCATCCTTGTACAATTTCACCTTTCCCTTTAGAAGACACCACAGATATTCAGGCTCCTCCTTCTCGGCGTAAATTATCTGGTTCTTCTTAAATGTATGTGTCGTGAAGCTCTCAACGATGCGACGCTTTTCGTCACCGTTAAGTATAGACCAAAGCTCGGCCAAATCGTCACGAATTACTTTTTCTAAAGTGCTTTTTTTAATCATTCTTTTGCCCTATAGCAATGTTATGCAACATATCACACAAAATTACAAAATAAATATGTTATTATGACCATTTAACAGAGTTAAATTTGCTCCAGCATGATATCTTTAGGTCAAAATAGGCGATTTAGGACAAAAGCAGCCACAATAAACTACATTTTGACTAATGCAAGAACTACAATAAGCGCCAAATGTACAAAATCAAGCGATGGAGATTCCCGCAAATCCCATAAATGCCATGGCGAGCAGCCCCGCACATATAAGAGCGATGGGCACACCGCGCATCGGGCGAGGAACATCGACAAGCGTCAGTTGCTCGCGTATGCCGGCAAAGATCACGAGAGCGAGCGTGAAGCCTACAGCCGTCGACACGGCATAGACAAGCGACTCGGCCAGATTGAAATCCTTCTGCACCACCAGTATGGCAACACCGAGCACGGCGCAGTTGGTGGTTATCAGCGGCAGGAACACACCGAGAGCCTGATACAAGCCGGGGGCTATCTTCTTCAGCACAATCTCAAGCATCTGCACCAGGGCGGCAATCACCAGGATGAAGACAATCGTCTGCATATAGCCAAGCGACAACGGATTGAGCACACACGACTGCAAAAGCCATGTGACGCAGGTGGCTATGGCCATGACAAATGTCACGGCAGCCCCCATTCCTACAGCCGAGCCAAGCTTCTTCGACACCCCGAGGAAGGGGCATATACCCAGGAACTGGGCAAACACAATGTTGTTTACGAATATCGCGGTGATGATAATTGACAGATATGTAAGCATGGCGATGCAGTTAAGCGCGTTTTCTAATGTAATTAATCAAAGCAATCATGAAGCCGAGCACGATGAACGCTCCCGGTGCGAGCACAAACACCAGCGAACCGTAGTCGGCCGGGAAAACCTCAAGACCAAAGAGCGTGCCGTTGCCGAGCAGCTCCCTTACCGAGCCGAGCAGAGTGAGTGCGACAGTGAATCCAAGTCCTATTCCCACACCGTCCATGCAGGAGTCAATCACCGAGTGCTTGGATGCGTAGGCTTCGGCACGGCCGAGCAGTATGCAGTTGACCACAATGAGCGGAATGAAAATGCCAAGGCTCTCGTTAAGCGCCGGCAGATAGGCCTGCATGAACATCTGCAACAGAGTGACAAATGTCGCTATCACCACGATGTAGGCGGGAATGCGCACCTTATCGGGAACGAGTTTCTTGATAGCCGATATGGCCATGTTGGAGCACACGAGCACTCCGGCGGTGGCGAGTCCCATCGACATTCCGGTCATTGCCGAACCCGTGGTGCCGAGCGTGGGACACATTCCCAACAACAGCACGAAGGTAGGATTTTCAACTACAAGACCGTTATATATTATGCGTAGTCTATTCATTTCTGTATTTTTTATAAGCGACAAATGCATCATAGGCCCCATGAGTGCTTTCAAGGAAAGCGCGTGAGCTTATCGTGGCGGCCGTTATGGCATCGATTATTCCACCATCCTTAACCACGGTCATGTTCTCACTGCCGGGATTGTGTCCTATTACCGAGCGATTGCCCTCATCGGAGCGGAACCATTCGTTCATGCGGGCGCCAAGTCCTGGCGTTTCGGCATGGGAGAGCACTTCATAGCCCGTGACATCGCCCGATGCGTCAAAGCCGTACATAACCCTCACCTCGCCCGAAAATCCGTTCAGCGAGTAGGCTTCAACAGCTGCACCTACCAGCTTGCCATCCTTAAATGCGGGATAGACCGAATAGGGCCGGGCCGACTGCGAGGGCGACCACTCCCAGCTGTCGTCAAGCGGATTATTGTCAAAGACCGGAGCGACCGACTGTATCGCCGAAATCTTCTTCTGCTGCGCGGCAAGTGCTATAGGCCCGGCGGTAACATTGTCGACCCATGCGAGCAGCACGGCCGACAGAATGGTTATCACACCAAGCGACAACACCATATTGGGCAGAGTGGATGCAAGTTTCTTCATTTCCGGGCCCTCCTTTCTCCAAACTTACGCGGCTTGATGTAACGGTCGATCAGGGGAACAAAACTGTTCATTAGCAGAATCGCAAATGAAACTCCCTCGGGATAGGCACCCCACTTGCGTATCACCACCGTGATTGCACCTATCATAACGCCATATATAATCATGCCCTTGCGTGACATGGGCGATGTCACGTAGTCGGTGGCCATGAAAATGGCACCGAGCATCAATCCGCCCGAAAGCAGCTGAACGCCTACATTGTCACCCACGGCCAAAGCAAGCAAGGCTACCGATGCAAATATCGCCACCGGGATGTGCCATGTTATGACACGCGTCACAAGCAGCCAGGCAAATCCGAGCAACAGTGCAAGGGCGCTGACCTCGCCGAGCGAGCCTGCGGTAAGTCCCATGGCACTGTGCCAAAGGTCGACCGACTCGGGCGAAATCTCGCCAAGCTTCAACATACCCAATGTTGTGGCACCGGTAGTAGCGTCAAGGTAACGCCATTGATTTTCAAGCGGAACGGGCCATGAGGTCATCTGCGCCGGGAAAGAGATGAGCAGGAACACTCGTCCCACCAGAGCAGGATTCCAGATGTTGCATCCGAGGCCGCCAAACGACATCTTACCGATGCCTATTGCAACGACCGAGCCTATCAACACAATCCACACCGGAATGTTGGAGGGGAGGTTCAGTGCAAGCAGAAGTCCGGTGAGTATAGCACATCCGTTGCCTATTGTCGACGGAGCGCGCAACATCCATCGGTTTATGGCATACTCCACAATGACGCATCCCAGAATCGACGAGGCAATAACCACCATCGCCCCGAGTCCGAAATAGTAGAGCGAACAGGCCACCGCCGGCAACAATGCGACAATAACATGCCACATGCACTTCGACACGCTGCGCGAAGTGTGCAGATGAGGCGAGGCCGATATTGTTAACATCTGACTCATAATGAATATATCATTACTTTTTGTTACGTAAACGAATCAAATTACCCACCTTGGACTTTCCAAGACGAATGTAGTCAAGCAGCGGCCGTGACGCGGGGCATATATAGCTGCAGCATCCACATTCGATGCAATTCATGACCTTGTTGTGCTCAAGTTCATCCCAGCGGCCGAGCCTTGACAGCGTTGACATAAGATAGGGCTCAAGCCCCATAGGACAGGCCGACACGCATGAGGCACACCTTATGCAAGGCTCCACCCTCCCGCGACGCGACTGCGACTCAGGCAGCATCAGCACTCCCGACACCCCCTTGACGGTAGGAGTGTCGATGGTAACCACGGCACGCCCCATCATGGGACCGCCGAGGATTATCTTTCCGGTATCAGCCGGCACACCGCCGGCAACCTGTATAAGCGACATGATGTTCATGCCTATAGGCACGAGATAGTTTCCGGGATGTGTCACCGACGGGCCGGTAACCGTCACTATCCTGTCGATCAACGGCTTGTCGTAGCACACGGCCTCATAGACCGAGTAGGCGGTGGCCACATTCTGCACGATGGTACCCGTCGACACCGGCAGAGCGCCCGAAGGCACCTCCTTGCCGAGCAGGGCCTCGATCAGCTGCTTCTCACCTCCTTGCGGATATTTCACCTTAAGAGCGGCCACCTCGACACCGTCGACATCACGTGAGGCATCCCTCATGGCAGCAATTGCGTCGGGCTTATTGTTCTCGATGCCCACTATGGCCCGATTCACACCGGCAGCGCGCATGAGCAGTCTTATTCCTGAAACAATCTCACGGCTGTGGGCAAGCATGAGCGCATGGTCGTTGGTAAGATAGGGCTCACACTCCACTCCGTTAATCACAAGTACTTCAGCATGGCATCCGGGCGGAGGCGCGAGCTTCACCTTGGTCGGGAATGTAGCTCCGCCAAGCCCCACGATTCCGGCACGGTCGATTATTGCGACAATCTCTTCGGGAGTCAACGCGTCAATCTGACTGTCGCTCCTCACAGGGCTCATCGCGGCAATAACCTTCATGTCACGCTCATGATCCTCGGAGGTGGCTGTAATCGTCACGGTGTCGGCAGTAAATCCGTAGGCCGTCTTGCTCTTGTCGACGCGCGTGACAGTGCCCGATATGGGAGTGTGTACATTGGCCGACACAAATCCCACCGCCTCGGCCACGAGGTCGCCACGATTTACCGTGTCACCTTTGGCTAAAACGCAACGTGCCATGGCACCTATGTGCTGCGAGAATGTCACCGTGACCTCGCGAGGCAGCTCCACCGGCACTATCGGCATTGAAGCCGTAAGCTTATTCTCGGGCGGATGAACACCGCCTTTGTGAAACGTAAGCATATTTATATTATATCTCGTTGATATTTTTTCTCTACTTCATCATGATTTCCTGTGACTGTCGGCAAGCACCTTCATGTCACGCGCCGACATGGGGAATCCGGCATCACATATAGCTCCGGTGGGACACACAAGCTCACACTTGCGACAAAGCTTGCAAGCCTTCCAGTCGATATAGGCCAGATTGTCCTTAAGCGTTATCGCCCCGTGAGGACACTCACGCAGGCACTTTCCACAACCGATACATGCCGCCTTGCAAGCCTTCATGGCCAATGCGCCTCGGTCGGTGCTCGAGCAAGCCACCCACACCCTCAAGCCGCGCGGGCCCTTGCCGCGAAGCTCGATGATGCCACGCGGACACGCACGCGAGCAGGCTCCGCATCCCGTACACAGGGAGGCGTCGATGACAGGCAGTCCGGTCACGGGATTCATTTTTATGGCATTCCACCGGCACACATCCACACAATCGCCTTCGCCGAGGCAACCGTAGGCGCATCCGGTAGCTCCGATACATAGCGAATTAAGAATAGCACATGATTCAGCCCCGTCATACACGGAAGTGACGGGCCGGTTGGCACACGAGCCGTTGCACTTAAGCACAGCCACCATAGGGTTGGACTTGACCGGCGCAAGATTGACGATTTCGGCTATCTTGGCCATGGCGTCATCGCCGGCACCGGGGCACACAAGATTGTCGAGCGTAGATGCCGACGCACATGCGCAGGCAAAGTCATGACAGCCCGAGCGCCCGCAACTTCCGCAATTGGCTCCCGGCAGAAGCTGCTCGATGAGCTCGATGCGCGGGTCCTCCTTAACGTAGAAGCGCTTGGAAACCAAATACAACACCAACGCTCCAACGACACCCAAGCCTCCTAATACAATTACAGCAACAACGATTGCAGACATAATCATTATCACATTATATTGTAATACCTAAAATTTATATTCTGTTTTTCCCTCGTTTTTTCTCCTCTTTCACGCCTTGCCGATGACCTTCCACCGGTAACTGACGCGCAGCCTGCTGCGAAAAATGTACAGCACGCCGAAATATAGCACTGTCGCAATAAGCGCCGCCAAGGCCGAAGTGTCGTCTCCGAAGCCGAGAAAACGGCCTGCCACGACAATCATCAGCATCAAGAGACACGGCAGCGAGAATGCAATCGCGACGGCCCTCCATTGAGCGCCGTCGCTTATTCCCACAATCACACGCTCACCCTCATTGACGGGCAATGAATCGTGAACGCGAGCAAGTATAGTAACCGAATCGTCACTTTTCCCAAGCGGACTGCACAACGAGTGAAGACTGCAGGCTGCACAACCTGCGGCATTGCCGTCGTCGATGCGCACCTTGACATTATGTGCGCTTGCGGCGACCACCACTCCCTTGTGGGTAACGCCTCGGGACATTTTTACGATCTATCGGTTTCAGTCGTCAAGTTTATGAATCACAAGACCGGAGCGCAGCTTGGGTTCAAACCACGTGGTCTTGGGAGGCATTATGTTGCCTGTGTCGGCTATACGCATCAGCTGATCCATCGACACGGGATAGAGAGCCAAAGCCACCTTCATTTCACCCGAATCGACACGACGCTTCAGCTCACCGAGTCCGCGGATACCGCCCACGAAGTCAATGCGCTTGTCGCTGCGCAGGTCGTGGATTCCGAGGATGTCACGCAGAATGAGGTCGCTCGAAATGGTTACATCCAACTGACCGATGGGGTCGCTGTCGTCATATCGGCCTTCACGCGGAACAAGGCTGTACCAGTGGCCGCCGAGATACATCGAAAACTCGTGCAGACGGCCCGGACGATACTCGTCGACTCCCTTGTCCTCAACCACAAAGTCCTTGTTGAGCGCATTCAGGAACTCCTCTTCAGAGAGGCCGTTGAGGTCACGCACCACACGATTGTAGTCGATGATGTTAAGGTGAGAAGCGGGGAATGCCACGGCAAGGAAGTAGTTGTACTCCTCATTGCCTGTGTGAGCGGGATTTTGCTTCGCCTTCTCGTTGCCGACGAGAGCGGCTGCGGCTGTGCGGTGATGTCCGTCGGCGATATATAGATAGGGAATCTCGGCAAAGAGTTCAGTGATGCGGTCGATAGTCTTTCGGTCGTCGATCACCCAGAAGTGATGGCCAAATCCGTCGGGAGCGATGAAATCATACTCCGGAGCACCCGACACGACGCTCTTTATTATGGCTTCAAGCTCGGCATTATCGGGAAACGCGAAAAACACCGGCTCAATGTTGGCGTTGTTGACACGCACATGCTTCATGCGGTCCTCCTCCTTGTCGCGACGGGTGAGTTCGTGCTTCTTGATGCGGTTCTGCATATAGTCGTCGACATTGGCGGCTATCACAAATCCGTACTGGGTGCGGCCGTTCATTGTCTGGGCATATATGTAGTAGTGCTCCTCATTGTCCTGAACGAGCCATCCGTTACGCTGGAACGCCTCAAAGTTGGCCAACGCCTTACTGTACACTTTGGGGTCATGCTCGTCGGTTCCCGGCTCGAAGTCGATTTCGGGCTTGATGATGTGATAGAGCGACTTTTCGTTACCCTCCGATTCGGCACGTGCTTCATCGGAGTTAAGTACATCGTAAGGACGCGAAGCCACTTCGGTGACCATTTCGCGAGGAGGGCGCAAGCCCTTGAAAGGTTTTACTTTAGCCATGGTGTTATGTTCCTGATTATAGGGTTTAGGTTAACGTTGGCGAATTATAGTCTGTTCACGGTCGGGACCGATCGACACGATGGTTATAGGTGTTTCAAGCTCCTTCTCCAGGAATGCGATGTAGTCGCTGAACTCCTTGGGGAACTGGCTTTCGTCATGGAACTTTGTCATGTCGGTCTTCCATCCGGGCATGGTGACATAGACGGGCTTGATCTCATCTTCCTCAATCGAGAAGGGGAACTCCTCGACACGCTCGCCGTTGATTTCATAAGCCACGCAGGCCTTGATTTCGTCAAAGTCGTCGAGCACGTCGCTCTTCATCATTATGAGCTGAGTCACACCGTTTATCATTATGGCATACTTCAATGCCACCAGGTCAATCCATCCGCAACGGCGTTCACGGCCGGTGACGGCACCATATTCATGACCGAGGTCGCGAATGCGCTTTCCTGTTTCATCGAAAAGCTCGGTGGGGAACGGACCCGAACCTACGCGGGTGCAGTAGGCCTTGAATATGCCAAACACCTCACCGATGCGGTTGGGAGCCACACCGAGTCCCGAGCAAGCGCCGGCACACACCGTGTTGCTTGAGGTGACAAAGGGATAGCTTCCGAAGTCAACATCGAGCAGAGTGCCCTGAGCACCCTCACAAAGCACCGACTTGCCCTCGCGGAGCATGCGGTTGATGAGATGCTCGCTGTCGACAATGTCGTAGCCCTTTATATATTCGATTGCATCGAGCCACTTGCGCTCAAGCTCGGCAAATTCAGGCTCCTCGCCCATTGCCTTGAGCATCGAGAGGTGACGATTGCGTGCCGCCTCATATTTTGCGTCGAAATTGTGATAAACATCACCAAGACGCAAGCCGTTGCGGCTCACCTTGTCGGTATAGGTGGGACCGATGCCCTTTCCTGTGGTTCCTATTTTGGCACCGCCCTTGGCGCGCTCGTTGGCAGCGTCAAGCAATCGGTGGGTGGGCAGAATCAGATGCACCTTCTTTGACAGCTTCAGGATTTGCTTCAAGGGAATTCCGCTGGCTTCAAGAGCCTCGGCCTCTTCACGGAACAATACCGGGTCAAGCACAACTCCATTGCCTATGATGTTGAGCTGACCATGCTGGAAGATTCCCGACGGAATTGAACGCAATACGTATTTCTTACCCTCAAATTCAAGGGTGTGGCCGGCATTGGGACCTCCCTGAAAACGTGCAACGACATCATAGCGCGGAGTCAGCACATCCACGACTTTGCCTTTTCCCTCATCGCCCCATTGGAGCCCAAGCAGAACGTCAACTTTCATTGTCTTAAATGTTCAAAGTTTCTTATTTAGTTACTTTTTTCTTTACTGTCACTTACCGGCTTCCCTCCTGTTACGACGGGTACACGCGGCGCAGATGCCGTAGACATAGAGGCAAAAGTAGGAGTCGTGGAAGGCCGAATAGCGCCGTGAGTTCATGAACGACACAAGCTCGGGGTCCTTGACCTCCTTGATTTTGCCACACTGCTGGCATATCAGGTGCAGATGATTGACCGTCGCCGAAACCCGCTCATACTGAGCAGGCTGAGCTCCGAATTGATGACGCCTCACGATGCCGCAATCGGTGAGCAGCTCCATCGTGTTGTAGATGGTGGAACGACTCACATGGTAACCGTCGCCCTCTATTGCCGCATACAACGCCTCGATGTCAAAGTGCTTGTTCATCTCGCACACCTTGTCAAGTATTGCATAACGCTCGGGGGTCTTGCGAAGACGCTTCGCCTTCAGATACTCCGTGAGCGTGGCACGCGCGGCTGTCCGTAACTTGTCGTCAATCATTGCAGTGCAAAGATACACCAAACTACGCGGTTAAACAAATTTTATATGTTCAAATGTTTTTCACGGCAAAAGCCGACTTTTCACTCTCATTTTTTGTTACTTTTGTAACGTAAAGCGATTTTATTGATTCATGGCAGAAACCGACAAACGACAAGGCAACCGACTCGCAGTGCGTGCAAAGGCAACCGCCGACCGCGCCATAGCCTTTTGGAAATATTGTTCCGAAGGGGTGTGGAGCGACACGCGGCGCACATGGCAGGTCAACACGATAAAGATTCTCAACCTATCGGTGAGGTCGTTCCTCAACACCGACCTGCAGACCCGTGCATCGTCACTCACCTACAATACCCTGCTTGCCATAGTGCCAGCATTGGCGCTGTTGTTTGCCATAGGCCGCGGTTTCGGCTTCCAGAACCTCATGCAGTCGCAGCTGTTCAACTTCTTTCCCGCCCAGAGGGAGGTGCTGTCGACGGCATTCGGATTTGTCGACCAGTATCTCGCCCAGGCATCCGAGGGCATCTTCGTGGGAGTGGGCCTCGTGTTCCTGTTGTGGACCATGATATCGTTGATGAGCAATATCGAAATGTCGTTTAACCGAGTGTGGGGCATCAACTCCGACCGCTCGCTTGGGCGCAAGATCATCGACTATACGGCCATACTGTTTCTTCTGCCCATACTCATGATATGCCAGAGCGGAGTTTCGCTGCTCATGTCAACTACCATCCTCGACAACATCCACATTCGCTTCATCACTCCGGCACTGAAGATTATACTCGACTGCACGCCGTTTTTCCTAACGTGGATTTCCTACACGGGAATGTATCTGCTCTTCCCCAACACCAAGGTCAAGTTCAAGAACGCCCTGCTGTGCGGATTGCTCGGGGGCACGGCATTCCAGGTGCTTCAGTTCCTGTTTCTCACCGGTCAGCTGTATGTGTCGAAGTACAATGCCATCTACGGTAGCTTCGCATTCCTTCCGTTGTTGCTTATATGGCTTCAGCTTGTGTGGACTATAACCCTTGCCGGAGCTGTACTGTGCTACTCGTCGCAGAACATATTCCAGTTCAACTTCCGTAACGATGTCAACGCCATATCGCTTGACTACAAGCGCA
The DNA here is from genome assembly GCF_004803695.1 of Muribaculum gordoncarteri. Lineage (NCBI taxonomy): Bacteria > Pseudomonadati > Bacteroidota > Bacteroidia > Bacteroidales > Muribaculaceae > Muribaculum > Muribaculum gordoncarteri. The sequence continues at coordinate 703,778 of NZ_CP039393.1, read as the reverse complement.
AGATAGCGCTGGTGATAATGACCGTAATCGTGAAGCGATTTGAGAATCAGGAGCCGCCGCTCACCGTAGCTGGATTTGCCGAGCTATATCACATGCCGGCACGACTCATATCGGCACTCATCGACGAAATGACGGGTGCGGGGCTGTTGTCGGTCGTGATGTCAAACGGCGACGAACACGCCTATCAGCCTGCTGTCGACCCTAACATAATAACCTTGGGTTACGTGCTGAAAAAGCTTAACGCTCACGGCTCGTCGGACTTCATACCCTATTTCAAGAACGAATTTGAGGAAATAATCGAGCTGATAGACGACCGTATCGAAAATATGGTCAGCAACACATCCGACATCCTGCTCAAGAATCTAAAAGTCAACATAAAAGGTACTCCGAAATAAAAAATCACCGCCACAGGAGATGGAGTTATGCAAATAAAGTAGTAATTTTGGCATCACGATTAACAACCAACCAAAATCAGAACTACAATGAAGACTCCAATTTCAACCACAGCGGCTCCGGGCGCAATAGGCCCCTACAGCCAGGCCATCGACACAGGTTCATTCGTATTTGCATCGGGACAGATTCCCATCGATCCCGCAACAGGCAATATCGCCGAAGGCATCAAGGCACAGACCCGTCAGTCGCTCGCCAATGTAAAGGCTATACTCAATGAGGCAGGTCTTACTCTCGACAACGTGGTGAAGACTACCGTATTCCTTGCCGACATGAACGACTTCGCCGCAATGAACGAGGTTTACGCCGAAGCATTCAGCGCTCCCTACCCCGCCCGCTCGGCTGTAGCCGTAAGAGAGCTCCCCAAGCAGGTGCTTGTGGAAATCGAAGTGCTTGCCGTGCGCTAACGGCCGGTTGTCACGCTTTGTCGCGCGACGCAAGGAAATCGGCAACGACAAATGTGCTTCCGCCGATAAACACCGTGTCACCCGACGATGCATCTTCCATAGCGGCGGCAAATGCGCCGTCAACACTATCAAAGGCTTCCCCGTGGAGGCCTTTTTCTTTTGCCTTGGCGGCAAGTTCGGCACTCGGTAACGCACGCTGCACCGAAGCCTGCGTGAAATAGTAGCGGGCGTCACGCGGCATCATGTCGAGGATGTGGTCGATGTCCTTGTCGTTGACAAATCCGATTACGAGATGCTTGCGACCGGGAGCGGCATCGAGCTGAGGGGCAATGTATTGCCAGCCGCCTACATTGTGTCCAGTGTCACACACGACCATGGGGTGTGACGAAATCTTCATCCATCGTCCGGCAAGGCCGGTGAGCGAACACACCTCGGCAAATCCGCGGCGCACAGCCTCATCGGGCAGGTCACGGCCGAGCGAACGTAACGCATCAACGGCGGTGAGTATCGTCGAGGTGTTTTTAAGCTGACATTCGCCCGAGAGGGCTCCGAGCAGCTCGCCGCATGGAGTGTCGTGATAGATGATGCCCTGCGGGGTCATGTCGAATGATGCGTAACGCTTCTCGTCGTCGGCGTAACGTATCGGGGCACCTTCGGTGGCGGCTTTCTCGGCAAATACGCGACGCACATCACCCTCCGACTCCCCTATCACCACAGGCACACCGGGCTTTATTATGCCGGCCTTCTCGGCGGCAATCTGCGGCAGCGTGTCGCCGAGGAACTGGGTGTGGTCAAATGATATGTTGGTGATGACACACAGGTCGGGCGAAATGATGTTGGTGCTGTCGAGCCGTCCGCCAAGTCCCACCTCTATGACCGCGATGTCGACATGCTCGGCTGCGAAGTATTCAAACGCCATGACCATTGTCAACTCAAAGAACGACGGCGCTCCGTCGAATCCGAGAGCCTTGTAACGCTCCACAAAGTCGACTACGCGCTCGCGGGGAATCATCGCTCCGTCAACCCTCATGCGCTCGCGAAAGTCGACAAGATGAGGCGAAGTGTAAAGCCCCACCTTGTATCCGGCACTTTGCAGAATAGCCGCCAATGTGTGGGCCGTGGAACCCTTTCCGTTGGTTCCCGCAACATGGATTGAGGGGTAATGACGGTGAGGGTCGCCGAATGCCCGTGCAAGGTTGAGCGATGTGTCAAGACCGGGCTTGTAGGCCGGTGCACCCATGCGCTGAAACATGGGGAGACGCGTATAAAGATAGTCGATGGCTTCGTCGTAGTTCATAATAATCAATATATTACAAGTCCCGCTATTCCGGCAAGGCAGATTATGAATATAGGATGTATCTTGGTGAAATAGACAAGAATGAATGATGCGACACCTATGAGTATGCTCCAGGTGTTGTCGGGGAAGTTCTGACGGTTCATCAGCAACAGCGCAGCCGATGCGATAAGTCCTATGACGACAGGACGCAACCCGGCAAACACTCCCTTGATTATAGCCGACTCCTTGTGACGGCGAATGAAGTGACTTGCATAGAGTACCAGCAGGAACGAGGGCAACATGACGGTGACGGTGGTGACTATCGAGCCAAGCACACTGCCGGTGACAACGTAACCTATATAAGTGGCGCTGTTGATGCCGATAGGACCGGGTGTCATCTGCGAAATAGCCACTATGTCGGTAAACATCTGCTCGGTGATCCATCCCGGTGTCACAACCTCACGCTCTATAAGTGCAAGCATGGCGTAACCGCCGCCGAATCCGAAAAGACCTATCTTGAGATAAGCCCATATAAGTTTAAGGTAGACGCTCATTTTCCATCCTCCTTTCCTTGCTTGTCACGCAACATGCGATGGTGACGCGTAAACCACAGGTAACCGCCCAGTCCACCCAAGACGATGAACACTATAGGATTCCAGCCGATGTAGATGAGCACTGCAACCACGATGGGAATCCACACCGTGCGCCATGATATTTTGGCAGCACGGGCCGATGTGATGACCGGAGCCACGATGAGCGCAACCACACACGGACGAATGCCCATGAATATGCGTGACACTATGGGGTTGTTCTTGATAATGTCGGGGGTCAGGAATATGGCGATGGCCAATATTATGAGAAACGAAGGGAGGATGGTGCCGAGAGCCGCCGTAAGGCTGCCGCGGAATCCGCGTAACTTGTCGCCTATCGACACTGAAATGTTAACTGCAAGTATGCCGGGCATCGACTGCGATATAGCCAGAAGGTCGAGAAACTCCTCCCGGTCAATCCACTTGTTCTTGTCGACCACCTCGCGCTCTATTAATGAAATCATGGCCCATCCGCCGCCGAAGGTGAATGCGCCTATCTTCAGGAACGTGAAGAAAAGTTTCCAATACAACTTATCCATAGAAAGCTATTCATTTCAGCTTGCAAAGGTATAAAAATTTCGCGTTCCTACACACAATTATATCTGATAGGCATCACTGTTACCGATTTTTTTACAGCACGGAGGCTCCACATCAATGGAGCCTCCGCAAAATCACCGTCAAGGCGAACGGTCGTCGTCTACTTATATTTCCTACTGATATTTAATGATAGTCGGTTTCGATAAGGTCGACGACCGAAGCGGGTGCGAAGATTGAGCCTGTAGCGTCACTGCCGTCCTCGTTTTGAACTTTGCCCACAGTGACTCCGGCACCGGCGAATTGGGCGTTGATTTTACCCAACGGATTGTCGAGGAAACTGCGACGCGCCTTTAAGAATTTAATGCGGTCGGTCTTCTCATATTCATTTGCAAGATATACAGGAGTTATGGGCTTGTCGGTTTGCTGAAGACCCGTTGCCACAAAGCTGTATTGGTTGCCGTCGGCAGTCGCCTCCAATATCAGTCCCGGAAGACCGGCAAATTTCCACGGTCCGGCATTTATAGGAATCTCAGGCGTGAACCATGCAGTCCATCGGCGGCCGTGATAATCGACAACAGCCATTATGCACTCATAACCGAGGATATTCTTAGTTGAATCTTCTGCAACTTCCCACTTCATTTCGGCAACAGGCTCTTCATACACGTATTTTTCAAAGCCGGAGTTGTCATAATAAGTATATTTGTCAACCGATTTAACGACATAGTATGAGCCGTCGGAACGAGGTATATCGTCCAATTTTCCTCCGAGAAAGGCATTGCTCGTCATCTCATTCAGTTTTGCTTTCCCTTCAGGCGTAGAGTTGAGCGAATCTACATATTCGGTCATCGGCGAGAAGAATTTTGACTCATCACCATTGGCGAGCAAAATATACTGACTTGTAAGATCATCCTTACCGTTGCGAAGATTGGGATGATGAGCCGTGTAGCTGACCTCGATGTCGGCCTGCGGCTGTGCACTTGCGGCTATTGCCACAAGGCACATAAGCATAGCTGTTACTTTATTAATCATATAAATATTTATTTTAAATTGAAACAATCTTGCTCCCAGCGAGCAACATTATTGTCGATATAATCCATAATATTGTCAAACGCGCGTTGATTCCTTATAATATGTTCATGAAACCGTGATTGCCAGCACGGTAGGGACGCGATACATCGCGTCCGGGCAATGCGAGTTACCGCAGCTTTTAATGAACCTATTATTACCGCCAACCTTGAATTGTGATGATAATCAATTATTGGCTCTCCATGTGCAGGTGGTTTTAGACAGCCGATGGATGGTTTTAGTGGATTTATTGGTTCTGTTGTTTCCGGTATTTCTGCTTTTGCTAATTTTGCTGTTGCGGACGCGATATATCGCGTCCCTACTGTTGCGATGATTAAATGGATGTGGTTGGGCATTATTACATAGTTGGGTATGTTGACTTGGGGATGATGTGCAGGAATGGCTTGTATACATTCTTCGACAATTGCACCTAATGCGGTTTTGTGCATTTCATCATTACTTATCGTTCCAAAGAGATGCTTTTTATCTTTGGCGCATACGGTAACGAAGAATATCCCGTCGTTATAGTCATGCCATTCAGCGCGAAACATGTGACGATCAACCATAATGCTCATTTTCGGAGGGTTATCGAGAATAGGAGCTGACGACCGCGGAGCTGTCGCTGACTCTCAAATGATGAGAGCTGCGAATAGGTTATGTAGTTGTAACTGCGCTTGTTGAGGATGTTGGTGAGCGACGCGGCAAGTTCTATCCTCTTGTTGAACTGATAGATGAGCTTGGTGTCGAGCATAACGACATTCTTGAATGAGTTTTCAGTTATCTCGTTGCGGTAATGCTCGCCGCTTACGGTCCATTGCCATCTGCGGTAGGGAATGAATGTGAGGCTCAGCTCATTTTCCATAGTCGAGAGCCATGACTCGCTCATGCCGTTCATTGTCAGGCGACTGTCGGAATAATCTATGCTATAGTCGAAGCTGAACCAGCGACATGGATTGCCGTTAATTTTGCCGCCAATGCTCCAACCGGTGCTGACCGAGTTGACCGATTGTTGCTGCGAAAACAGCTGCGACTCGTTGCGGCTGAACGACCCGTTCACGTTGCAGCTTCCCCGCATGAAGTCGAGCGTCTTGCCGACACTTCCCATAGCCATGAGCATACGGCTGTCGTTGTCGGCGTCGGCATAGCTGTAGACAACATAGTCGCCATAGAGCTGCTGTGACATCGTGTAGGGAATGTGAGTCCACGACTGCATTACGATTCCGTTGGCAAAGAGTCCGTGACGGGTGTGCTTGTAGCTGACGCTTGCCGACACATTCTGCGACGAAGAGTTGTAAAATTGTTCAGTTCCCGCTTTCAACGTGCGGTAGTTGGTCATTATGAGTCCCGGATGGATAAGATTCATGTTCATAGGCGAGCGACCAAGACCGCCGCTAAACGATCCCGAGAAGCGGTTGTTGGGCTTCCAGTCGAAGCTTAACGACGGCGAGAAATATACCTCATCATGATTGGCGATAGCCTTGTCGAAGGTGTAATGCGCGTAACTTACAGGCAGGTTGAGTGAAATGTTGACACGGCGTACCCAGTATTCAAACTCCGGGTCGGCATATACCGTCATGTAGTTGGTATTGACTACGTTTTCAGTAAGTCCGGGCACCTCCTCAGGAAAGTCGGGCAACTGCGAATCCATAGAACGGAAGTACCCCTTTATGCCGCCTTCAAGACTCAGCGTCACACCCTTTATATTGAATGCGTAAGCCGCACTCTCGTGAGTATAGAAAGCGTGATCGGAGATGTGCTGACTAAATTTATTGCCGGTAGGGACGCGATACTTCGCGTCCGCAGCATCAGGGACCATAGTCAAAGTAAGTGTCTGCGGCAGCGATTCCCATTCGTTGACGCTCTGCAGCGTTACAAGATGGTTTCCTTTGAAGCGTTTTATCATCTTGAAGTTGTTGCTGACATAGTAGTCAGGCAGTTTCGCCGACTGCTCGTTGGGTATCGACCCCGATGTTACGAGGTCGACATCATCCCAGTCTACATTAGTACGTAACGTGTTGTTGATGAAAGCAGTCCGCCGGTTCAACTCATAGATGAACTTGCCGCTGAGCGAGTGAGAGTGTTCGGTGCCACTGCGGTTTTCGGTAATTATGCGGTTTCCATCGTAGGGACGCGATACTTCGCGTCCGCGTTGTCCCACATCGGGTAAGAAGTATGTCGTGGTGTTGGAGGCATCGGCCGTAACGCGGTTGAAGGAGTAGTCGATGTTGACCTTGAACTCGCCGTTTTTCAGTTTCCACAGGCTATTGGTCGACACGAGAAACGAGCGGTTAAACAGTGTACGCTTTTCGCTAAGTGACGGTACGCCCGGCAGGCCTACGCTCACATAACGGCTCAATCCCGAATTGCGACGACCGGCGAAGAAGTCGATGCTTGACGATGAAAGATCCTCGCCCGTGTTGTTGGTGCGGAAGGTGGTTATGTTCTGAAACGATGGCATCACAGCCATTGTGAACAGTTCGCCATCCCAAATCGCTCCATCGGGCTGCCACGAGTAACCGCCGCCGGCATCACCGTGGAAAGTCCATGTGGCCTTGGCCTTGTTTTTCAACTTGAGATTGATAGCCGCCTTGTCGGAAAATGAGATACCTGACAGCACTTGCATAGGCTGATGGTTTTCCATCACCTCGACCGCACCTACATCATCATGACTGATACCGTTGGTAGCGATTCCATATTTACCGCCGAGAAGGTCGGAGCCTTCGATATAGAACTTGTTGATGTCCTCGCCTTGATACTGAATTTTGCCGTTTTTGGCAACATCGATGCCGGGCATACGCTTCAGCACATCGCCTATGGAGCGATCCTGCTGTTGGGCGAAGCTGCCGACATTATAGGTAATCGTATCTCCCTGCTCACGTATGCGGTCGGCTTTTACCGTCACCTCTTTAAGCAATGTAGCTCCCGGCTCCATGTAGACGGTCAAAGGAAATGTCACGCTGTCAAGTGGAATAGACTGCTTGGCGAAACTCATCATGGCAACTTCCAATCGGCAACCATTGACCAACGGCAGCGTCATAGCGAATGCGCCGTCGGCTTTCGACGAGGCAAATTTCTTGATTTTGCCGTCGGCTCCCTTGACAATCACCGACGCCCCTGTCAGCGGTTCATTGCTCTCCTTGTCAATGACTTTTCCTGTCACATTAATCTGCGCCATAGCCGAAAAGGCAACGACAATAAGCAACATATATGTGAAGAATCGTTTTGACATAACTCTATTTTTCCGCAAAATTACAAAAGTGGCTAATTCTGAGCCATACCCAAAAGTGTAATTTTAACGATAGTCAGTTTCCAGGAAATCGTATTCAGTTTGCACGGGGGCATCGGGACCGAAGTCAAGCATACCGCCGGTCGATGCCTTGATTATCGAATTATTGTTATCACGGAAATTTCGCAGGTTGCGCAGCATGTCAAGCCGCCCCATTTTTTCGTAATCTTTGTTATATATCGGGTATATCGACTGACTTGACTGCTCGATACCGTCGGCTGTAAAACGGTGATGACCATTCTCCTCGGCGGCTTCAAGTATAAGCCCGGGCAATCCGCAAAATTTCCAAGGGCCATCCTGAACCGGAATCTCGGGAGAGAACCACGCCGTCCATTTCCGACCGTGGTAATCGGCGGTCGCCATCACGCACTCATAGCCTAATACAGTTTTGGTGCTGTCCTCAACTATATGCCAGTCGATTTCGGAAAAAGGCTCGTCGTAATATCCGAGTTCACCCAGTCCGGCTTGGTCGTAGGTTGTAGAAACAGATTTTGCATAATCTTTCGTTACGTATAACTGAGAGTGATATACCACCCCGTCCATAGACTTTCATCACGATTTTGCACGTATGCTGCCACTGCAGCATCAAACATCTTTTTTTCCTTTGCTCTCCCCGAAGGTGTGGAAAGCAGAGAATCCTTATATTCTGTACTCGGGCAATAGAATTTGCTCTCATTGTGGTTGGCAAGCAGAATGAAAGGCGTGTTTTTCTCTACTATACCATCACTGCCACGCAGGAACTTATTATAGTAATTGTAGCTTACCTTGATTTCAGAACGCGGATAGTCCTGCTTCTTCTTTTTAGCGTTTGCTCCGAGAGCCAAGCAAAGAAGAACCAACATTGTGATAAGTCGGTTTGTTGTCATTGCAATGTGTTTTTCCATCAGCTCAATGGAAAATTAGTTATAAATATAAAACGTGAGCCAACTATGCCATGTCTTGATTTGAAGGTCGTAGGAAACCATTAGCACAGATGTAACAATAGCAGCCCACACTATGAGCGTGAGAACCACTATGCCAATCCTTGTGCTATTTGTCGAATTTCCTACGTTCTCAAATCACAAGATTACGCATAACGCTTCTTATTTTTCAAAAATGTCATGGAGCAGTCAAAAAACTTTCCACCCGCAAATTTAACCAAAATATCTGAGCCAAAAGTTATAATCATTGAAAAATTAGTAACTTTACAACCTAATGTTGTAAAACATCTTACCGATAAGCTTGTAAAGAGATACGGAAGCGGATGGGGTTTCTCGAAGTTGCAACATTGTCTACTCGCTGCGTATACTTTTTAAGAGGCTCATCTTGGTTCTTTGATTTTTGTCGAAATTTAACTCACCCACGAATAGATAAAAAAATAATGGCGACTGCATTGAAGCAATCGCCATTACGTTTATGTGTCACGATGGATGTATCGTATTATCGGCCTACCGACTTAATCTTTGAACGCACATAGTCGTTATAGAGCTGAGCATCAAGAAGCTCCTCGACCGTCATGTGCATTCTGTAACGCCAATAGTGACGCGGATTAGCCGGAATATTAATCAGCTCCTCACGCGGGTCGTTGCGACGCAGATTGCCGTCGATCGACAGCCAGTCCTGAAGCGGGAATATGGCAAGCATCGATGGCGACTGAAGGTTAAGCGTCACTATCTTGTCGCAAATCCACGGCTCGGCATAGTGCGGTGCCGGACCTTGCTCATGGAGCATGTTGTTGTAGAAATGCTGCGTGACTTCACGATTCTCCTCCCACCACTGGCGTATTCCGCCCATGTCGTGGGTCGATGTCGTGCAGACCGACAGATAGGGATAGGTCCACGTGTTACCGAATTCGGCCTTCGGGTCCTTAGGCATACGCTGAATCTCAAGCGAAAGCATCTGCAACGCATTCATCACAGCGGGAACGCAATCGGGAATCATGCCAAGGTCCTCGGCGCAGGTGAGCATCGAAGTGGAGTCAATCAAGGGAGGAAGCTTCCACATAGCTTTTCCATACCAGAAGTCATTGTGACGGTGGTAGTAGAAGTCGTTGTAAAGACGGTTGAAGCACCAGCGCTCATAGTCGGTCAACGAGCGATATATATAGGTGAACTGTGCCGAGATGCGCGGATGATACTTGCCTTTCTCGTAGGGATCCTCGATAAAGAGCACCTCGTCGACAAGACCAAGCAAGGCGTTGCACAGCTTATCGTTTTTCTCACACTTCTCTTCGGTTGCGAAGTAGTTGGCAATCTTGCGCTGAGTGTCAAACTCGGGACGGAGCTTGTAGCGTCCGTAACCAACATCAATCAGGAAGCGACGCTTGGCCTCGTCGGTATATTCGCCGAAGAAGTCATAGAGGAAGTAATCCATTATAAACGGAGTCGTCTGCAAATCGACATCGAGCCAGAAGTCGTAATTGTGACGCAACTCATCGGGTGTATAGGGCAATGCGGGATTGAAGATTCCCAGCAATCCGTGTACAGCATCCATCGGTATTTGCCATATTCGGAAGAACCCAAGCACATGGTCGATGCGGTAGGCGTCGAAGTACTCGGCCATCTTGCGGAAACGTGCCTTCCACCAGGCAAAACCGTCCTTGTTCATCTCCTCCCAGTTGTAGGTCGGGAATCCCCAGTTTTGTCCAAGCACCGAGAAGTCATCGGGCGGAGCACCGGCCTGGCAATCCATGTTGAACAGGCGAGGTGAAATCCATGCATCGGCCGAGTCGCGCGAAATACCGATAGGAATATCGCCCTTGAAGGCCACGCCGTGCTTACCGGCATATTCATGGACGGCACGCATCTGCCTGTCGAGATGATACTGTACATAGTACACGAAGTTTATGTCATCGGCATGCTCATCGACAAATTTCGACACCTTGGCCTCATCATAAACGGCATATTCGCCCCACTTGCCAAATTCAGGGGTGCCGTTCATGTCACGAAGCACGCAGAAAGCGGCATAAGGAGTCAACCAGTAAGCATTAGCCTCGACAAATGCCTTGAACTCGGGCAACTCAAGAGTCTTTGCGCCCTCCTGGCGGAATATCTCGCGCATAAACTCGTTCTTGGCGTTGTTGACACGCTCATAGTCGACTGTGGGAAGCGCGTTAAGTTCAACGGCGAGGTCGTCGTAGTACTTCTGACGGTTCTCGTCGTTAAGGCGTCCAAGCTCGCTAAGACGCATATACATGGGGTGCAACGCAAATGTTGAATTGGCGTTGTAGGGATAGGAGTCGGTCCACGTGTGAGTCATCGTGGTGTCGTTGATAGGCAGAATCTGAAGGAACTTCTGTCCTGTGACAACAGCCCAATCAACCATCTTCTTAAGGTCGAAGAAGTCGCCCACGCCGAAGTCATCCTCACTGCGCACCGAGAACACGGGAATGGCCACACCCGCTCCGCGCCATGCCGGACGGGAATTGATGAAACGCATACCGCCCACAACGAGCGCCGAGCTCTTATGCTCGGGGATTATGTTCATCACTCGATTGTCGCCGTTCTCCCAGGCGAGCAGCTTACGGGTAGTCTTGTCAAGAATCACAAACTTGTAACGGAACGGCAGATGAATCTCCTTATTGGGAAGCGTTATGCTCCATTCAGGGAAATTGCTGTCGTTCATCACCAAGGCGTTTTCGGGATTCCACTCGCCGATAGCCTCGTCGTCGCCGCACAATGCAAGCACCTCACCGGAACCCACCATAGGAGCGTCGACGCGCAATGTCACCGAACCGGGATAGAGCGACTGTGGCTCGTCACGGTCGTCACGACGGTTGATACAGTCGACAAACACCGATGAATAGTAGGGCTTGTCGTAAGGCTGATCCTGCCATCGGTCATAGATTTCGTAACTTTTCACATCGCACCCTGCAACAAACCTGTGGGGGCGTCCCCACTCGTAACGCGTCGAACCGTCGTCGCGTCTTACAATGTAACGATAGTCGAAGTCGCAAGTTTCATCGGCGACATCAATCGACAGCGACCACAATCCCACACCGTCAAGTTCAAGCTTCACGGCACGAGATTCATCACCATCGCCAAGTTCGGGAATATGTCCGACGATGTATACCGATTCGCCCCAATTGGTGCGGTAGTCGATATTGAAATTAAGCTTCATGTTGGTATTATTTTTTGAATTTCAGTCAATCTTTAGAATTCTTTATAATCGCTATAAACAGACTCTGTAAAGTTAGTTACATTATAAATAAAAAACGGCTAATTGACAGGAAATTTTTCCGCCATTAGCCATTTTTTACAATTTATATACTTTTATAATCCTTTATCCGCATTTTGAAGTGCCGCAGGATGTGCATATCAGGCATCCTTCCTGATAAATAAGAGTATCGTTGCCACAGTTGGGACACTTCTGTCCGTTGGCCTTGGTGCCGTTGGGGAGATACTTCTTCAACGCACGCTCAACACCCATCTTCCATGTATTTATCGACTGGCTGTCGAGTTCAAGAGTACCCACAAGCTTCAACACCTGGTCAATAGGCATTCCGTAACGCAACACACCGGAGATAAGCTTGGCATAGTTCCAGTACTCGGGGTTGAACTTGTCGGAAAGTCCCTCGATGGTGGTCTTGTAACCACGCTTGTTTACAAACTGGAAGTCGTAACGCTTGTTGCCCTTATCGTCGATGGCCTTGATAATCTTTCCGTGAGTAACGCTCTTGGGGCAGAAGATTCCGTCCTCGTCGTCGGCAAGACCGGTGAAAATCTCGTAAGGCTCACCGTCGAGCAGTCCCACGAAGGCAATCCACTTCTCCTTGTTGTTCTGGAATCTTACCACATCGGCTTCAAGCTCGATGGGACGCTTGTGAACATGGGCGTCGGTATCCTTGACAGTCGGCTCGGCCTTCTTCTCGACAGCCACAAGCACTCCCGAGCGGGAACCGTCGCGATAGACGGTGCATCCCTTGCATCCCGAGCGCCAAGCCTCGACATAAAGGCGGTTGACAAGCTCCTCGGTAACATCGGAGGGCAGATTTATGGTCACCGAAATAGAGTGATCGACCCACTTCTGCACACGACCCTGCATCTTCACCTTCTCCATCCAGTCTACATCGTTGGAAGTGGCCTTGTAGTAAGGCGAACGGGCCACAAGTGCGTCAAGCTCCTCCTGAGTGTAGGAGTCCTTTCGCTCGATACCGTTGACCTCCATCCACTTGAGGAACTTGGGATGGTAAACGATGTACTCCTCAAATGCGTCACCTGTTTCGTCAACATAATCGATGTGCACTTCAGGGTCATTGGGATTCACCTTGCGACGACGCTTGTAGACAGGCAGGAACACCGGCTCAATACCCGATGTGGTCTGCGTCATCAAGCTCGTGGTTCCGGTGGGGGCGATGGTAAGACAGGCGATATTGCGTCGTCCGTTGGCCACCATTTCGTCATATAGCTCGGGCGATGCCTCACGAAGACGATTGATATAGGGATTGTTTTTCTCACGCTCGGCGTCGTAGACCTCAAATGCGCCACGCTCCTTGGCCATGTTTACCGACGAGCCATAGGCTGCAATTGCAAGGGCCTTGTGTACCTCAACCGAGAAGTCGGTAGCCTCGGGAGTACCGTAACGCAGTCCAAGTGCGGCAATCATGTCGCCCTCGGCTGTTGTTCCCACGCCCGTGCGACGGCCTTTCAATGTCTTTGAGCGAATCTTCTCCCAAAGGTGACGCTCGGTCTGCTTAACCTCGGCGTTTTCGGGGTCGGAGTCGATTTTATCTATAATTTTGTCGATCTTCTCCATCTCAAGGTCGATGATGTCGTCCATCATGCGCTGAGCCTTGGCCACGTGCGTCTTGAAGAGGTCGAAATCAAACGAAGCCTCGGGAGTGAACGGATTGCGCACATAGCTGTAGAGATTTATAGCGAGCAGTCGGCAGCTGTCGTAGGGACACAACGGTATTTCGCCACACGGATTGGTGGAGATGGTGCGGAATCCGAGATCGGCGTAACAGTCGGGCACCGATTCGCGTGTCACGGTATCCCAGAAAAGCACTCCCGGCTCGGCCGATTTCCATGCGTTGTGCACAATCTTACCCCACAACGCGGCAGCCTCTACCTCCTTCTTCACTATAGGCTCGTCGGAGTCAACGGGATATTGCTGAACGTAGGGCTTGTTGTCAACGGCAGCCTGCATGAAGTCATCGTCGATGCGCACCGACACATTGGCACCCGTCACCTTACCTTCAGTCATCTTGGCATCGATGAATGCCTCGCTGTCGGGATGCTTTATGCTTACGGTCATCATCAACGCGCCACGGCGTCCGTCCTGAGCCACCTCGCGGGTAGAGTTGGAGTAACGCTCCATGAAGGGCACCAGTCCCGTAGAGGTCAATGCCGAATTCTTTACCGGCATACCCTTGGGTCGAATGTGGCTGAGGTCGTGCCCCACTCCGCCTCGGCGCTTCATGAGCTGCACCTGCTCCTCGTCGATCTTCATTATGCCGCCGTAGGAGTCGGGGGTGCCGTCAATGCCGATGACAAAGCAGTTACTAAGCGAACCAACCTGATAGTTGTTGCCTATGCCCGACATGGGACTGCCTTGCGGAACGATATACTTAAAGTTGCGAATGAGCTCAAACACTTCGTCCTCGCTCATAGGGTTAGGATAATTGTTCTCCACGCGCGCGATTTCGCGTGCGATGCGACGATGCATGTCGTCGGGCGTTTTCTCGAAGAGATTGCCGAATGAGTCCTTGAGCGCATACTTGGTTACCCAAACGCGAGCAGCAAGTTCATCACCTCCAAAATAGTCCAACGAAGCCTGCTGAGCTTCGTCGTAAGTGTAAATCGTAGCCACTATTCTATGTTTAAATTTTATTAGACAGGTTGGTTATTAAAAAAGATAAGCCTTAAAAATTTTCTACACCGCAAAGATACATAAAAGCATTTCAGTTATCCAAATGATTAATCGATAAAAACGCACTATGTTGATAAGTTTTCCAAAACAAAATACGATATAACTAATAATCAACAAATTAAATAAAATAGCAATGTTCAAAAGTTTTCCAAAACAGAAACTGACGGCAACATAAGAAAACGAGCACACTTTATTTCAACGAACTCACTTTATTTCTTGGATATGTTGACAAATAATCGTACATTCGCACACAGTGAAATAACATTTATACATTCTACACATGAATATCGACAATTATTTCAAGACACGGCGCACAGTGCGCCGCTATAGCTCACGCGAGGTCGAGCCACAGTTGCTGAAAGAGATGCTTGAAGAGGCATCGCACGCTCCCACCACCGGCAACATGCAGCTCTACTCGGTAATCGTAACCCGATCGGAGGAAGGAAAGAGAGCTCTCGCCCCGTTGCACTTCAACCAGCCCTCGGCCACAGGATGCAGCGTGCTGCTCACATTCTGCATCGACTACAACCGATTTGTGAAGTGGTGCGAGGCAAGTGACGCCGTTCCTGGCTACGACAATTTCCAGTCGTTCATGACAGGAGCTCTCGATACCTGCATTTTCGCACAGCAGTTCAACACCATAGCCGAAATGCACGGACTTGGATGCTGCTACCTTGGCACAACCACCTATACTGCTCCCGAAATAGCAAAAGTGCTCAACCTGCCCAAACGGGTGATTCCCCTCGTAACGCTCACCGTGGGCTATCCCGAGGGCGATGCACCGCTGTCAGACCGCATTCCCGTCGAGGGAATAATCCACGAGGAGGCATATCACGACTACTCCGTGGAGGATATACGTGACATCTATGCCGAAAAGGAGGCCCGCGAGGACAGCCGCAAATTCATCGAGGAGAACGGCAAGACCACCCTCGCCCAGGTATTTACCGATGTGCGTTATCCGCGCGAGAACAACGAGCGCTTCTCAAAGATATACTACGACTTCATCCGCGAGAACTTCCTGATGGAGTAAGAGCCGGTTCGACAATAAATATTAACGGCTCTAAATCAACCGCCAACGGATACAAAACCAAAGGAGCCATGCCTCACATCGGGCATGGCTCCTTCTTTATATTATGCAATTACAGAATCGCGATTACTCGGCAGGGTCGAGAATGTAGACACGATAGTTGTTCTGCTTCATCAGCTCGCTCATGAATGCCTCAACATCGTCCTCAGTGATTGAGTTTATGACATCGACAGCATCAGTGAGGGTGTCAACTGGCAGCCTGTTGTAACCTACCATGGCCGACAGCCATGAGGCATTGCGCTCAAGCCCCTCGGTGGCACTCTTGACCATGAACTCCTTCACCTTGGCAAGCTCCTCGGGAGTGATGTTGCGTGACATGTCATCAAACTGTTCGGCGATTATGCCGAGCACCTTGTCCTTCATTTCAGGCTTCATGGGGAATGCCGACTGCATCACCACGGGATTGTCGGAAACGCGCTGCATTGCACCCTGTGCGCTGATTGAATATACGGCGCCCTCATCCTCGCGAACAAGCTTCACAAGACGACCGGTCAATATCTGTCCGGCAATCGAAGCGAGCTTCTGGTTCTTGGATGTGTAAGGCATATCACCTGTCAAGGTAATGCCGACATAGGTCTGCGGAATATCCATCTTGAATGTTTCACGGTCGGTCGAGGCACCCTTCTTAAATCCGAGTCCGGCAAGCTTAACCTCCTTAGGAGCCGCGCCCTTGGGCAGTGTGGCTATGTACTGCTCCACGAGCGGCTTGAGGGTTTCGGCATTGACATTACCCACGAAATAGAACGTGAACTGACCCGCATCGGCAAGCTGCTGATGAATTATATCAAGAATGCGCTCACGGTTGGCATTCTGAATTGTAGCTACATCCACGGCGTAATTACGCGGAGATACGTAAGTGTCCATCTGGAATCCCTTGCCAAACTGGTATTCGGGATTTGCCTCCTGATTCTGCAATGCACCGGTATAGACATTCTGGGTCGAAGCAAATTCGTCGGGAGTTATGTTGTAGGCGGTGAAAGTCATGTATATCAACTCCATCAGCGAAGGAAGATCCTTAACCACACATGAGCCGCTCACGCTGCGGGCATAGTCGTCGAGCGTAACGCTCACCGAAGCCTGCTTACCGGCAAGATATTTCGACAGGTCAGAGTTGGTGTAGCTGCCAAGGCCCGACTGCAGCATGGCGATTGGCAGGAATCGCAGGTTCAGGTCGTCGTCGGCTCCATAGACCGATGTTCCGCCGTTGGCAGTGGCCATAAAGAGGATTTCGTCATCCTTGAAGTCGGTGTGCTTAAACACAACCTTTATGCCGTTGGAAAGAGTCCACACGGTTGCACCGTAGAGCTTGTCCTCGCCCACCGACACTACAGTGCCGGGCTTGGGAAGCTGAGCGATAAGCGGCTCGCTCTTCACCTCATCGACATGGGCCGATATGTCTTCAGCAGCCACCTTTGTCAGCACATCGGAAAGTTCGGCTTCGGTGGGGATTATGAATTGTCCGTTGTCGGGCAACATGGCAAGAACCACGAGGTTTTTGTCGGGAATCAACGACAACATAGCCATATTAATCACCTCTACCGGAATCTGCTTGGCGAGCAGATTCATTATATTATACTCATTCTCGATACCGGGAATGGGCTCGTTGTCGATAAAGTTTCGCACATACTCCTCGACCAGTACCGATGACGACTGTGTATTGCGGTTCTTATAAGCAGCCTCAAGTGCCGAAAGGAACTCATTGCGGGCACGGTCATATTCGGTAGCGGTGAATCCGCCACGCTTTGCACGCAATGCTTCACGATAGATCGATTCGATTACCGGCTTTATGTCATTGCCCTTTGCAAGTCCGGCAAGAGTGAGCGCCTTCTTGGTCTTGGCAGCAAGGAATCGTCCATCCATGGCCTGTGCCACGGCAAAGGGAGCGTCGGAAGTCGACATAATGTCGGAAAGACGCGAATTTAGCATGTTGGTCATCATGTTGACAACATAAAGCTCGACGAGGTAGTCGAGATTGCCCTTCAGCGAGTCGGGTGTTGCATCACGCTTGAACATAAGCTGCACGAGAGCCCTTGACTGCTCCTTGTCCTTTCCAATGGCGATGATGGGCTTGTCATTGTCGGCGACAGGATAGTAGACGCGGGGTGCGGGATTTTCGGGCATCTTTATGTCGGCAAACATCTCCTTGATCTTTCCCTCTATGCGGTCGACATCGACATCACCCACAACGGCTATACACTGCTGGTCGGGACGATACCACTTCTCGTAGTAGTCACGCAGAGCCTGATAAGGGAAGTTATCGACCACCTCCA
The DNA here is from genome assembly GCF_004803695.1 of Muribaculum gordoncarteri. Taxonomy (NCBI): domain Bacteria; kingdom Pseudomonadati; phylum Bacteroidota; class Bacteroidia; order Bacteroidales; family Muribaculaceae; genus Muribaculum; species Muribaculum gordoncarteri. The sequence goes on along the minus strand of NZ_CP039393.1, from coordinate 685,961 downwards.
TCGTTCCGATAGGCATTCTGTAAGCGTAACGGTCGCCCGGATATATAACCGGAAGAAGGTTCTCGAGAATGCGATTGGAGCCAACGTTGGTACTGCGCCACTCCTCGTGTATCACACCGCGCTCCTTGTCGATCTCGGCATCCTCGAGCAGCAGCCCGTCGGCCCAGTCATGAAGGATGAGCAGGCAGGAATCCTGTACGCTTTCACGCGCTGTGGGCACCTTCGATATATTGTAGATGGTTTCATCCACATCGGTGCGTGCATTAAGGTTTTGACCAAACTTTACACCCACGCTTTCGAGCCACGAAACGATTTCGTTTCCGGGGAAATTCTTGGTGCCGTTAAAACACATGTGCTCAAGGAAGTGAGCAAGGCCACGCTGATTATCCTCTTCAAGTATTGAGCCGACCTTCTGTGCGATATAGAAATCGGCTTGTCCTTTGGGATATTCATTGTGACGAATATAGTAAGTAAGACCGTTGTCAAGCTTACCTATCCTTACTTGATCGTCCACCGGTATAGGCGGCATCTGCTGCTGTGCCGAAACAAAACTCGGCATAGCCACGGCCATGCATGCAACACACACGAGCCGTTGGATAAACTTTCTCATTGTAATTTATTATGAAATATGATGTATAAGTTGCATTGCTTTGCACAAATTTATACATAATAATCGTACAAATAAGAATAATTCTACAAAAACATCACATTTTCACCCCCTCTGCCACAAATAACATCCAATCAGAAAAGCGACAGCTGCACCGGAGCCACATCGCATCCACGCATCATTATAGGGCGATTGCCGCTCCAGCCTTGGGTGCAATTGCGGAGATGAAGAGTGACAAGCCCGATGCATCCGGCCGATGCACGGCGCACTTGCCTGATTATGTCACTGAACGATGAAAGCCCGCTTAGACGGAGTGTGACTACCTGACGGCCATGCTGAAAAAGCGTGGCGAAAATAATGTCGGATGTGTTGATTGTTCCCATATCGATTGCCTAAAGATTACATGGCAAAGGTAGTCCTTCACCTGTGCGACAATCAGGCACACACCCGTTAATAGATACTAAAAGGCGACTGATTTCACAGCCGCCTTACCTTAATCTACATTTTAAATAAAAACTGCACAATCAACATGTAAGCGAAGCCTCGATCTTCGACACGTCATCGCGTAACGCAGCTTCAAGCGAAAGTCGCTCCTCTATGTTACGGCAAGCGTGAAGCACCGTGGCATGAGTGCGTGAAAGTCTTGCGCCTATTGCCGTGACAGGCATCTTGGCATGACGCTTCGACAAGTACATAACCATCTGTCGGGCATCGGAAATTTCGCGCTTACGGTTCTTGGTGAAGAGCTGGTCGGGCTCTATATTATAGTAGTCGCTCACACACTGAGCAATCATTTCAAAGTTTACAGTCTTGCGCTGTATCTTCACGGCATTGGCCAGCACCGACTGGGCGAGGTCGAGCGTCACCTCCTTGCCAAGCACCGTAGCATGGGCCATCAGCGACACCACGATGCCCTCAAGCTCGCGGATGCTGTCGGTGACATTGGCGGCTATGTATTCGATTACCTCACACGGAAGATCGAGTCCGTCCTGTGAAGCTTTCTGAGTCAGCACCTCACGACGCAGGTCGAGGTCGGGACGCTCAAGTTCGGCGGTCATTCCCCACTTGAAGCGTGACAGCAGTCGGTCGTGCATATCCATCATCTCGGAGGGCGCACAGTCGCTCGACAGGATTATCTGTCGCTGATTCTGATGCAGATGATTGAAGATGTGGAAAAACGCATTCTGTGTAGCAGTCTTGCGCATGAGGTCCTGAATGTCGTCGATTATCAGCACATCGATCGACTGATAGAAGTTGATGAAGTCATTGATGCGGCTCGGCTTGGCTGTTGCGGCGGTAGTGTACTGGCTCTCGAAGAGGCGCGCCGACACATAGAGCACACGGCTTTGCGGATTGCGCTCCTTGATGCGTATGCCTATAGCCTGAATAAGATGAGTCTTGCCTACACCGGTAGGCCCAAAGATAAACAGAGGGTTGAAAGTCTTGCACTTGGGATTGGATGCGATAGCCTCTCCGATGGAACGTGCAATCTTGTTGCTGATGCTGCCGCAATAGTTCTCAAATGTGTAACGCGGATTAAGCTGCGAGTCAAAGTCGGCAACGACATCGGTCTTAAAAGGATTGACCGAATGGGGCTGCACGGCGGGACTCGGACGCGAGCTTTCGATAGTGACCGACGAGGTGGGGTCCTTGGCCACTGTGTCATACTGATAGAAAAGCTGCACCTTGGGTCCGTAAACTTTACGAAGAGTCGGCGCAAGGAGCTTCATATATTTCTCCTCAAGCTGCTCAACGAAAAAGGATGTCGGAACCATCAATTTAAGCGTACGGCCATCAAAGCTTATTGATGTTATAGGCTTGAACCAGGCGTCAAATTGTTCCGTAGGAAGATTGTCCTTAAATATTTCAAGGCAGTCCTCCCACAAATTAATGTGAGTCTTTTCCATCTGTAGTTATTCTTTAGGGCTTATCTTTGTATTGCAAATTTCTTCGTTTTTTTTTACAAAAACAATGAAGAAAAAATTTGGATTTTATAATGGTTTTGCAACACATCTGTCAGTCAGCGCATTATCAAACCTTTAACATTTTAATCACATCCACGATAGCTATAGAATATCATTCGACTAATAGCCAGCACTTTAGCACAATCACAAATGTTAAATAAAATGTTCAGGGAGTTCCGTGAAACTCCCTGAACATTGCTTTACCACTAAGGAGTGGATTGTGGAACATTTTCCGCCGACAGTTATCAACTATTTAGAATGATTCCAAATAAGCGACAACTACCGTCAAAATACCTTAATCGGCGGAATATATCGTTTGGGATTCTTCTTCACATCAAACAGGAGCGAATCCAATCCACCTGCGGCCCCGTTAAGGTGGTCATAGAGGCCTCGGTCGTTAAGCAGCAGTCCGAGTGAATTGTCGGTCGAATTCAGCTTTCCGGTAAGAACCTTCATGTCGGCAGTTATGTCATGGACATTCTGCAATGTCGACTCGATGGGCATCTCCTTCAGCTCCTGCGACACGAGGGCGAGATTGGCCGTTATGGTGTCGAGGTTCAACGCCACGCCGTCGACCGTAGTCATCACCTTGGGCATCGTTGCAAGCGTGCGGTTGAGGTTTACGGTGGTAGCCTCCAGGTTGGCAGTAATCTTGTCAAGACGCTTCACCGATGAAAGCAATGCCGAATCCGACACGAGTCTATTGACCGAGGTAAGCAGCGAATCAACCTTCGGGAATATGGAGCTAACCGTAGGCATCAGCTCGCTCGCAACATTATCGAGCATCGAAGGCATAGCCTCACCTATCAGCTTGTCGCCCACATCGTGGCTGTCGGCCGAGGTGGAAAACTGCAGCTCTACCGAAGCCGTACCGAGCAGGTCGCTCTTTATGATAGCCTTGCTGCCCGAGGGCACCTTAAGTTTCTTGTCGAGCGAAAGCTCCACAAGCACATGACCGGGATTGTCATATTCATAGTTTATGTCACGCACCTGACCCACCTTGAATCCATTGATGGTAACAGGCGACGACACTGTAAGTCCGTTTACATTGGTATAGGACACATAGTAATAGTTGGCGGCCTTGAACACGTTGATGCCTTTAAGGTAATCGATGCCGAAGAAAAGCACCAGCAGCGCCACAAGCACCGACATTCCTATTATCAACTCTCTTGAATAGCGTTTCATCTTTTTTGTGTATGTTTACTATTTAAACAATCTAATCATTTTATACGTTTACCGTCGCGCATGGTAATCACGAAAGCCTCGGGGAATTTAGCTCTGACCTTTCGCAACTCCTTCTCGGCGTCATCCATCGACTTGTAGTTGCCTACGGTGTATTTGTGAAGACCTCCGTCACGGTAGGAATCGACATTCTTCAACCCCTTGAACTCCTTCGACTTCTTGGAAAGAGGCTTTCCGCTTGTAAGGAACTGAATCTTGTAACGCAATCCCTCTTCGGAGCTTTCGGAAGCGACATCGCCGTCATCGACGACAACCTCCTTGGCCGACGATTTATTTCCCTCGATCGACTCGGGACGGTTGCGGGCACGCTTCTTGCGTTCACTCATCTCCTTGCGCTTTTTCTTGTCGGAGTCATCATCAACCGACTGCTGATCGTCGTCGACATCGACATCGGGCTCAGGCTCCACGCCCTGACGATGGTCGTAGGCGGTCTTATAGCTCTTGAAGGCGTTGTGAATCGCCTCGGCAAACTTTTTCTGTCCGCTCTCCGAAGCGAGGTAACGCTCGACAGTGGGATTGCATATAAAATCAAGCTCAATCAGCACCGCGGGCATGCTCGTCTTTGCGAGGACCCAGAATCCGGCCTGCCTCACTCCCCTGTCAACCCTTCCGGCTGTCGACTTCATCTCCGACTGAAGTTTGCCGGCAAAGTCGATACTCTGGTCGAGATGGTTGTTCTGGCTAAGCTCGAATATGATGTAGGACTCGGTTGAGTTGGGATCAAACCCGCAATAGGTTGTCGAGAAGTCATCCTCAAGCATCATCACGGCATTCTCACGCTTAGCCACCGCAAGGTTCTCGGCACTCTTGTGAAGACCGAGAGTGTAGGTCGACGCACCGCTTATCGTCTTGCGGTTACGTGCTTTCTTGTCGAGTGAATTGGTGTGAATCGAGATGAAGAGGTCGCCATGAGCCTTGTTGGCAATGTCGGCACGCTGCTGCAGCGTCTTGAAGTAGTCGCCGTCGCGGGTGTAGACTACCTTGACACCTTTCTCCTTTTTCAATAGCGCGCCGAGCTTGAGGGCCACGCCGAGGTTTATGTCCTTCTCCCTTGCCTTTGCACCGATAGCTCCGTAGTCATGACCTCCATGACCGGGGTCGAGGACTACGATGAAGTCACCGGCCATAATCGACAGCGAAGTCAACGACACGACGAAGAGGCACAATATAAGTCTAATCAATCGGAGCATAGTTTGGTTGAAATTCACTACAAAATTAAGAAATAGCCTCGTATTTTCGTCAACATACGGCACATTTTTGTCCGTGAAGCATAGAAATGAAGCATTTTTGAACAACAATCTGCTCCATAAATACAAAAATAGGCTAAATTTGCGACAATCAGAACCCAATCAATAAATGAACCACAAGCTTAAGGCAATCCTGACCGTGCTGTCGACGGCAATGCTCATCGGCTGCGGCAAGGCACCGGTCGACGATTGCGCACCTGTTGAAATACATCGATTTGACATAGCGGCCTACCGCTATGCCTCAGCCGACAGTGCCGACCGACAGGCCCTACGTGACACATTTGCCGTTGCGCTGCGCATCATGCTCGGTAACGACATCAACGACTCGTCGCTGACCGCCTACTCCCAAAGCCGAGGGGTGAGAGTTTTCACTCCCGACATAGAATCACGCTTCTTGTCGCTCGACTCAATCGAGGCCGTCACGGGGTGCATATACAGCCGCATGGGTGACGAGTTCCCCGACATAACGCCGCCCGAAATCTACAGCGCGGTAATCACCTACAATCAGTCGATAATTCTCGCCGACACGGTGATGTTGTTGGGTCTGAACCACTATCTGGGATGTGACTACGAGGGCTACAAACACCTTGACGGTTACCGCCGAGCCACCAAAACCGCCGCACGGCTGCCCTACGACATAGCCGAATCGATCATCGCCACGGCCTATCCCTACCGACCGTCAAACGATGCCACCGTGCTGAGCCGATTGCTTTATGAGGGAGCCCTTGTGAAAGCCGTCATGCAACTTGTCCCCGGAAGTGACATAGCCACAGCATTAGGCTACGACAAGTCACAGCTGACATGGCTCGTGGATAACGAAGCTCCGGCGTGGAATGCCTTGATCGAAAGGAAGATGCTCTACTCCACCGACATGGAGATAGCGTCACGACTCACGGCGACGGCACCTCACACGACACTGCTCCACCCACAGTCGCCAGGACGCGCCGGACGCTACATAGGGTTACGCATAATAGAATCTTACATGAAAAGCCATCCCGAGGTCACGCTCAGGCAAATGCTCGACTCGACATTCTACAACTCGGCATCGCCACTCATCGGGTCGGGCTACAATCCGTCACGCCGATAGCGTCACATCAGTTAAGCACCATATCCTGCAACCCTCGTGCAAGGGTCGGCTCGCAATGGTAACCTCGAGCAAACATCCTTATAAACTCGATGGTGCGTTTGTCGGGTAGAGCCTCGACATCCTTACGGCACTTTGAGGCTTTTATCGGGGAGTTATGTTGAGTAGACTTTCTATCCATAGGCAATTTTAAATAACGACACATATTTACAACGCCATCACAACCCTGTTTATTATCAACGTAACGCAATTTGATGCGACAACTCAAAAATCACAATTTTATTATCTTAAACCATTGAATATTTCAATGTTTTTGACTACATTTGTAAAAACATCCATTATTAACCATTTTAACCTTACCGCCTATAAGTACACCTCTACTCCAATCAACAATTTTCTGACAATAATGCAAAATTTGACCAATCTTACCGACCAGCAGTTGGTAGAGCTCTATCTCGAAGGAAACAACGAGGCTTTTGACACGCTTTTAACCCGTCATCAATCCAAAGTATTTTCCTACATAATGCACATTGTAAAGAACAAAGATGTCGCCGACGACATCTTTCAAGACACCTTTATAAAAATCATAATGACTTTGAAACAGGGACGATACACCGAAACGGGAAAATTCGGCTCCTGGCTTACACGCATAGCCCACAACCTCATAATCGACTACTACCGGCAGTCAAAGTCGGAGAACAACGTGTCGACCGATGAATACAGCGCCGACCTGATGAACCGTCGTGACCTGTGTGACGACAACATCGAGGATCACCTTGTAATCGACCAGATACACGCCGATGTGCGCAACCTCATCGAAGCACTCCCCGACTCTCAGCGCGAAGTGCTGAAGATGCGTTACTACAACGACATGAGCTTCAAGGAAATCGCCGACGCTACCGGAGTGAGCATAAACACCGCACTCGGTCGCATGCGTTACGCCATCCTCAACATGAGGCGAATTGCCGAGGAGAAGTCGATAGAGCTTACGGCCTAACGCGACTTTGAAGGCATTCCCAGCAGATACTCATCCACGACATCGACATAGGCGTCGGTGGGATATACTCCCATCATGCCCTGCACATCGTTGCCGTCGACCGGAACAAATAGTACAAGGGGTATCGAGCTTACACGCAACTGCCTGGCTATAGCTTCGTTATTGTCAATGTTTATTTTGTAGAAATCCACCTTGCCCTTGTAGCGCACGGCGAGTGAATCCATCACCGGAGCGAGTCGTCGGCACGGACCGCACCACGGTGCCCAGAAATCGATGACAGCCGGACGCTCCGACTTTATCACCGGTTTCTCACGGGTCGAGTAATCAAATATCTTTTCCGAAAATTCGGCTTGGTTGATGCTCTCAACCTTGCCGTCGTTATCGGCCGACACTGTAATGACCGACAATGCGAGCATTGTCGCAGATATAAGTTCACGTATCATAACAATCTGTTTTTTTAATCGAGCATAAGGCTTATGAAGGGGCGCGTTGCCGGGAAATCGAGCAACCGGCGCGTGACATCGTTACCGAATATTATCGAGGTCAGAACCTCTATGTCAATATCGAAGTCACACTGCCCCTCGTAGTCGTCATCTATCTCACACAATCCATCGTGAATCCTGTAGACATGGCTGTTTTCAGGCACGATTGAGTCACACAGCCTCATCACAAGCTTCAGCCGAGGATAGACCGATGCTATTATCTCAAGGCAGCGGAAGGCATTGACAATCCTCGCCATGCCGCGCGCCACAAGCTCCTCGCGTCCCGGAGTGTAGTATCCGAGCACCGTTACAGGCATGTCGGCGTAAAGATTGTGTATCTCCTCCAGGATGGCGTCACGTGCATCATTGTCCACGGCAAGCACATCCTTGACCAGCGCGATGCCGTCGTGTGACACTACAAATGCGAGAGCGGCGATGTTGTCCATTCCGTCGACAATGCCGAGCACCGTGCCCGAGTCGATCGAATTGTCCATCAATATCCAGTCATACTGCTCACGCGAATGTTGAACACAGCACGGGCGCTGCCTCATCATGGTGTTGAAGAAATCGTAGGCATCGTCCGAGTCGACATCTTCAAACCGGAAATACTTACCCGAGTGACGGAACGTGTGCATCGATGTGTAACGCTCGACATCGACATAGAACACCGGCGAGAATCCCTGATGGCCGTAGTAGTGGAACAGCCATTCATTGGCGGGAATGAGCGAGCACAGCACATCGCCACGGCGATAGGACTCCCGCAGCGCATCGCTCATGAGCCGGTGCATCAGTCCGTGACAACGGGCATCCTTGATAGTGGCCGCCCCGCACACGTAACCTATAGAAACAGTTACGCCATGAAAGTTCATGGCGTAACGTTGTAACAGCAATGAGCTCGACGGGATTCCGTTATCGACGAGCAACATAGCGTCGTCGTCGCGGTAAATCCGGGAGAAAAACATGTCGACATACTGCTCTGAATCATCAAAGCTTTCACGCCAAATCTTTTTTACAGCATCCTTCTTATTCATGACACTGTTATAACGCCTGACGCGAACTTAATGTTTGTGCCTCGACGGCATTAACCTTGATGAGCGGGACGGAGCAGGTCGTTGACGGTCTTGACAGGGTTGAACGTACCGATGGGCACCTCGATGAACACCGTGTTCCAGTCGCTCATGGCACCGTTCCACAATCCGGGAAGTTCAAGTGCGCGAAGCTCCTTTCCGTTGCGTGACTTCGACGAGATGAAGCCGGTGTCGGGGTCGACATAACGGGGAAGGTCAAACTTGTTACCGTCGACATCCTTCAGGAAGCACACGAGGTCAACCGGATTGAAGTGAGTGGCGCGGGCCACCATCTCCTTGTACTGGCTGTTGGCAGGATCAATCTGAGTGCTTTCGAGAATCTGAGGCGAGGTAGAGCCGTCGGGATTGTAAGCGATATACGGGCCACCGCCGGGTTCGCCTTCGTTACGCACCATTCCGCACACTCTTATGGGGCGATTGAGCTTATTCTTGATGTAGAGCACAAGGTCGACATCCTCAAGGTTCTTCATCGCATCGTCACGCAGATTGAGAGTGTCGTGCATGAACGATATCATTTCGCGCACATCGTCCATTGTGTAGTCGCCTGCATTGATTTTGCGCATATACTCTTCAATCTTGTCGTGTACCTCAATCAGGTATCCTGCAATCACTTTCTTATACTCCAAGGTTACGCCACGCTGCGAGTCGGGAACCACGTTGTCGATATTCTTGATAAACACGACAGCCGAGTCGATGTCGTTGAGATTCTCGATCAAGGCACCGTGACCTCCGGGACGGAACAACAGCTTGCCGTCCTCGCGGAAGGGAGTGTTGTCGGGATTCACGGCAACCGTGTCGGTCGACTTCTTCTGCTCCGAAAGGCTTATGTTGTACTTCACGCCAAGCTTCTTCTCCAGTGCGGGAACCGCTTCGGCAATCTTTGCCTCAAACAACGTGCGGTGCTCGGGCGAAACAGTGAAGTGAAGGTTAACCACACCTTGGCTGTCGGTAGCGGTCTGTGCGCCCTCAACAAGATGCTCTTCAAGAGGAGTGCGCGCACCATCGGCATAGAGATGGAATTTAAGCAGTCCCTTGGGCAGGCTTCCATAATTCATTCCCTCCTTGCCAAGCAGAGCGGCTACAATCTTCTTGTATTCGCCTCCGTCGAGCAATGCGGGTATATCCTTTCCGTAAAGGGTCTGGCACACTGCGTCAAGCTCGGCATAGAAAGCGAAGTCAGGCAGGCGCTTGAAGAAGTCGGCCATAGCACTTCCCTCGGCCGGCTCGTTGGCCTCGGCATCAAGGAATTCAAAAAGCGCTTTAAACATACGTGATGCGGCACCCGATGCAGGAACGAACTTGAAAACCTGTCCGCCATGTGACAAATATTCATCCCAACGTGCAACAGCCTTTTCACGGCCGGCATCGTCAAGACTGATTATTCCACAACCCACGCGTGCCGAATCAAGGATGCGCAGGTAAGGAAATCCGGTTTCAAATCTCTTAATCTGGGCATTGAAAGCTTCAGGGCTGATGCCCTTCTGCTCAAGTGTCTTTAGATCTTCAGGTAACATAAGAAAAATAGGTATTTTATGATAGTATAAAGTATAATGTCAAAAATAGTCAAAATTCCGCAATCACGCCACAGAATCATCCACAAAATTTCCGCATCAGCGAGTCATTCGCTTCAACAGGTTGTAACTGGGAACGATTCCAAGCTCACCGGCCTTGCTAAGATCGGCTATGCCGGCATCCTTATTGCCGAGCATCAGGTAGAGATAGCCGCGGTTGTAATAGGCCTCCCCAAGGTCGGCCTTAAGCTCGATAGCCTTGGTGTAGGCGCTTATGGCCGAAGTATAATCGCCGAGCGACACAAGCACGTTGCCCTTGTTGTAGTGGGCGAAGGCCATGCGCGGCGACAGCTCTATCACCTTGTCAATGTCGGCCATAACGGTCGAGGCCAGCATCTTGGCACCTTGCGCACCAAAGTCACGCAATCCGGGCTCGGTCTTCGACTCTCCCGACAATCGCTCGGTTTCGGCATTTCTCAGCTTGACAACAGCACGCAGCATATAGGCAAGCGTGAAGTCGGGTGTAAGCTCTATGGCACGGTCAAGGTCGGTCAACGCAGCCTGATAGTTGCGCAACGTGAAGAAATCCATAGCCCGTCCGAAGTAGTCGATGGCTCGGGGCTGGTGAGTCGCTATGTAGGAGTTATAATATTCAATCGACGCAAAGTGCCTTGCTATGGCCTCTTCATCGGAAAGCTGGGGCTCATGATTGGTCACCATGACTATGAAACGCAGCATTCGGGTTGAGTTAAGGTCGTCGATCTCCTTGATGTAGTAAGGCATCTCCTTTATCTCGTTGGTGGTGACATAGTAGCTGAGTGTGAACATAGGCTCAACCTCTATCGCCACGTTACGATCCTGGACACGACCCTTTATTCCGGCGGTGTTATACTCCTCGCGTGCGCCGACATTATTGTCGATTGTCAACAACGAAGTGAAGCGCTTAGCCACGGCCTCCTGCGACTCATTCACAACATCGGCACTGCTGCTGTTCTCATCCCTATTGCCGTCATCGCTCACAGGCTGCTTGGCAAGAGCCATCGAACGCTTGTAGTCACGCTCGGCCGAAGCCATGTCACCCATCATACGCAGATTTTCGGAACGGGCGAAATAGGCACCCGAAAACGAGGGAAACGCCTCGATTACGCGATTGAGGTCGGCTACCGAACTCTTGTAGTCGGCAATCTCCTTGTAAAGTATGGCTCGGTTATAAAGCGCTTTATAGTTGTCGCTCTCAAGGTCGAGCACCTTGCTGAAGTCGTCGATTGCCTTGTTGTTGTCGTGCACCTCGGCGCGAAGCAGTCCTCGGTTGAAAAGCGCGGCGGTATTCAACGGGTCAAGCTGGATAGCGTAGTCATAGTCGGCCATAGCGCCGAAATAGTCATCGAGGTTGTAACGCAGGAAAGCTCGGTTGATATAGAAGCCCGCATACTGTGGCTGAAGCTTTATGGCCTCGTTCATGTCGTCAAGGGCCGTTTTGAAGTCACGCGACGACTGGATTGCTATATCAGCGCGCAACACATAGGCGTTGGTCGCGTTTTTATTCAATTTCAATGCCTTGTCAAGGTCGGCCACGGCGCTGATAGTGTCACCCTTGGCAAGACGCAGCTTGGCACGCCCCACATAACCGTTGTCGTAGTTGGGATAAGCGCCGAGCAAAGTCGCATAGGTGGTCTCGGCGGCATCGTAATCCTTAAGCTCCTCCTCGGCCATAGCCTTGTTAAACAGGATTCCCTTGTTTTCGGGCAACTGCTCGAGTGCCGTAGTGTAATCCTCAATGGCCTCCTTCAGCTTGCCGAGATTCTGGCGGGCAACTCCTCTCACCTCGTAGGCGTTGGTTATGAACGGATTATATTTAATTGCAGTAGAGGCGTCCTTCTCGGCTCCCTGATAGTCGTCAAGACTTATCTTGGCTATGGCACGGTAGAAATAGGGCTGCGCAAGGGTGGGCTTTGCGGCTATCACCTGATTGAAATATTGAATCGACAACACGTAGTCCTCGAGATAGAGTGTGTTGCGTCCTACCCTCAGAACCTGCTCGGCATTAATCTGCGCAAAAATAGATGATGTCCACGATGAACATAATATGACAAAAACGAGTATATATCTTAGGTATATCATTGAATATCGATTTATAGCATCCATTGCAAAATATCGTGTAAAGATACGCCATTAATATTGATTATTTTACGAATTTTGAAAAAATAACATATCTACATGGATTCCAAAGAAAAAATAGTAGTGGTGGGCGGAGGATTTGCCGGAATAAATTTCATAAAGCGCATTGACCGAAACAAGTATGACGTGCTGCTCATCGACCGTAACAACTATCACAGCTTTCCGCCGTTATTTTATCAAATCGCATCATCGGGCCTCGACCCCGCCAGCATCTCGTTTCCATTCAGGCGCGAAATGCGCAAAATGAAGCCGCGCCCCATCTACAACATGGGCGAGGTGAAGACAATCGATGTCGTCGAGAAGAAACTGACTACACAATTTGAAACCATACACTACGACAAACTCGTCATTGCGGCCGGCACGATCAACAACTACTTCAACATGACCGACCTATATAAATATGTGTACACGCTGAAGAGCACGAGCGAGGCGCTGCGATGCCGCAACGAGATTCTCGACCGCCTCGAACGCGCAAGCATCACCACCGACCTTGAAGAGCGTCGCAAGCTGCTAAGCTTCGTTGTCATCGGAGGCGGCCCTACCGGAGTTGAGGTGGCCGGAGCCATAGGCGAGATGAAGCGTTACATAATCCATCGCGAATATCCGCGAATCAATCCCGATGAGGTGCAGATAATCCTTGTCGAAGGTTCCGACAGGCTGCTTCAGGTCATGAGTCCCTCGGCTTCGCGTCACGCGCTTGAATATCTAAAAAGCCTCATGGTGGATGTGCACCTGCAACGGCGCATGCAGTCCTATGAAGACAATGTATTGACCTTCTCCGACGGCACGAAAATCTACTCCGAAATGGTGATATGGACGGCGGGAGTCACGGGCGTGACATTCGAGTTCAAGGGAGCGTCACCTGAAATGGGTCCGGGGCATCGGTTTGTGGTCGATGAGTTCAATCGCGCACAGGGAATCGACGATCTATTCATTATAGGCGACATATCGTATCACGCCGACGACGCATATCCTCACGGATGCCCGCAACTGGCACAAGTGGCAATACAGCAGGCGCGCACACTTGCAAAAAATCTCAATGACGGGGAATTCAAGACTCCGTTCCGATACAAGGACAAAGGGTCGATGGCCACCGTGGGACGCAATCGCGCCGTAGCCGACCTGAATCACGTGCAACTTTCGGGCTTCCCGGCATGGTTCTGCTGGATGTTTGTGCATCTGATTTCAATACTCGGTATGCGCAACAAGTTCACCGTGCTCATCAACTGGATATGGGCCTACTTCTCCTACCCCACTTCGCTAAGACTGTTGCTGCACCCGAGCCGCTATCCGTTACGTTCGCGCTGGGGCGAGAGATAGCGTCAGGAGAATGTGAGGACAAATGTCGTGTTGCTGCATGACGAATAGGGCCTCAGCGTGAGCGTGCCGCCGTTGAGGTGCATTATCTGCTTGCTCAGACTCAGGCCTATGCCCGATCCGCTTGGCTTGGTGGTGAAGAAAGGCACGAATATCTGCTGTGCCACTTCATCGTCGATGCGCGGCCCGTCGTTGGCTATCTCGATGTTGACGCTCTCGTTACTGTCGCTGCAGGCTTTCATGGTCACTTCACCCTTGTGGTTCATAGCCTCAACGGCATTCTTCAGCAGGTTGGTGACCACCTGGGCTACCAGGTTTTCATCGGCATAGACGATAAGGTCGTCGGCACACTCCGTAACTGTCATCCTCACATTGGACGCCTCCACCTGATACCTGGCAAGTTCAATCATGCGCTCAAGAAACGGCTTCACGTTGAACAATCGCGGACAAGGTGTGGGAATGTGCGTCAGCTTGCGGTAGGAGGCCACAAAACCTATCAGGTCACGGCTTGTGGAATAGATTGTCGACATGCCCTGCCTTATCTCGTCGATATTGTCATCGGGCATCGTCATCAACGTTTCGCTAAGCGATGTTATGGGGGTGAGCGAGTTCATAATTTCATGAGTCATGACGCGCGTAAGCTTCATCCATGTGGTTATTTCACGCTCGTCAAGCGCACGGTTGATGTCGCTCAACGCAACGATACGCATCAGTTCGCCTCTCAGCATCATCCCCGACACCCTCAACGACAGCGTCACCTTGCCGCGCGGCAAGGTCATGTCGACCTGCAGCTTGTCGCCCGACCCGCATTGAGCCAAAGCCTCCATGAGTTCGGGATGCCCCTTAAGCTGCCTAAGGTGGGTGAACACCTCCAGGCCCAGCATCTGCAGCGCCGCCCTGTTTTTCTGATACACGGCACCGGCCGAGTTAAGCACGATTATTCCCGTATCGACAAAATCGAGTATCACCTCGTAGTACTTGTCACGCCGGGCCGCATCGGTGCGCACCTCATTAAGTATCTGCGCTATGCTGTTGAGCATCGTGTTGACCTCGGAATTGACCGAGTGCAGCCTGCGGGTCGAGAAGCGCACACTGCTGTCGCCGTTCTCCAAGGCTGAAAGAAGCAGTTTTATCTTGCGGTCGCTGCGCTTGTAGTAGCTGCACAACTCCACGATGAGGAAAATGAGCCCAATCCCACAAAATGACGCGACAATCCAGTCGCGTGAAAGGCACAGCCCGCCGATTACGGCACACAAAACGACTACAACCGCTATACGCAACAAAAAGCCTTTCATAATCCGAATTTTTTCATCTTGTTGTAGAGTGTCTGGCGCGTTATGCCAAGGCGTGACGCAACCGCGCTCAAGTTCCCGTGACAGTCGTTGACGGCTGCGGTTATCATCTGTCGTTCCATATCTTCAAGAGTGGCTCCGGCCACATCGCCCGGAACGGAAGCCTCAACCTTAGGAAGCTCGAAGTGCGAAGCCCTCAACACAGGGCCGTCGCTTATTATCACGGCTTTCTCGACCGCATGCTCAAGCTCGCGAATGTTGCCGGGCCAATAGTGTGACATGAGTTTGTCACGCGCCGAGCCGTCGAGCTCCGACGCCTCTCGCTTGTACTTCTCGCTGAAACGCTTCATGAACATTTCGGCAAGAGGCACTATGTCATCCTTTCGCTGACGCAACGGAGGTATTTCAAGGTGTATGGTGTTGATGCGATAGAGCAAATCCTGACGGAAGCGTCCGTCGGCAACCATGGCCTGCAGGTCGCAGTTGGTGGCGCATATAAGTCTTATGTCTACATCGACCGGCTTGTTGCTCCCCACCCTCACGATCTTGCGGTTCTGGATGACGGTTAACAGCTTGGACTGCAGGTAGGGAGGCAGATTGCCTATTTCGTCCATGAAGAGAGTGCTGCCGTCGGCAGCTTCAAACTTTCCCGCCCTGTCGGCCGACGCATTGGTAAATGCACCCTTAACGTGGCCAAACAACTCGCTCTCAAACAGGGTTTCGGTCACCGACCCCATGTCGACGCTGAGCATGGGACGCGAGTGACGCGCCGAGCGACGATGCACCGCACGTGCAAGCACCTCCTTGCCGGTACCGTTCTCTCCCGTAATAAGCACATTTGCATCGGTAGGAGCTATTCGCTCAACAAGCGACTTAAGCGCAAGCATGGCCTTGCTCTCGCCCCAATACATGGAGTTATCGTCATCGGCAGCCGCATTTCTCGACTTCCGGCCGCCTGAAGCCTTCAGCAGCGTGTCGACAAGCCTTGCATTGTCCCACGGCTTTATGATGAAATCGACCGCGCCCTCCTTCATTCCTCTCACGGCGAGGTCTATGTCACCGTAAGCAGTAAACAGCACTACAGGCAGGTCGGGATAAAGACGCTTCACACGGTTCAGCCAATATATGCCTTCATTGCCGGTGTTGATTCCCGCACTGAAATTCATGTCAAGCAACAGGCAGTCGGGAACACCGTCACGCAGCACCTCTTCAAGCCTTACAGGCGACTGAAGCGTAATCACCTGATTGAAATAGGGACGCAACAGAAGGCTAACCGCAGCAAGCACACCCCGATTATCGTCGACTACAACTATTTTATTGCGTTTACTCATAATGGACAAATCTACAAAATTATTGTATAACTTTGTAAATAAACAATCATTTTTAGAGCCGCCATACTGTCAACAAATCATACGCTTGTGTCTAAAAATTTTACACTTGCGGAAACAGCATGGAAAACAAACCGTTGACTGTCAATCGATTGCAAGTTTGGCACGATATTTACAACTATTTTAAGTAAACCGATCATTTTTATCAAATAATCCAAGATGAAACTAATATACTATTCATTGACCACTCTTTGGCACAACAAGGCGACTACAGCCATCAAGGTTGTATCATTTGCCTTAGGGCTGGGTATATGTATTATATTGTTCACACGAATAGCCTATGATTTGAGTTACGACACCTGTCTGAACGGTTACGAGAACCTCTATCAACTGAAAACCGACTATAAAACCGCAGGCAATGAATCGGGACAAATCGCAGAGTGCTACGGCGGACTTGCGGGCGCTTTGCTCGAGGAGTTGCCCGATATAGTAGAGTCGGCCACTACCGTCAGGGATTTAGGCGAAGATTCGTTCTCGACTCTCGACGGTGAACGCATTTACGGTCAAAGCCTCGCCGTCGACTCGATGTTCTTCGCCACGATGGGCATCGAAGTATTGTCAGGCAATCCATCACTCGACATGCAGCAGCCCGGCGCCATATACGTGAGTTCGCAATTTGTGAATGATTTCATGCACGGAGAAAATCCCGTTGGCCGCAAACTCTCATTTTTCGACGGAGAGCAGGAAGGCACTATAAAAGGCATATTCAAGTCGCTGCCATCCAACAATTCGCTCAACAGTCCCGACATACTCTTCACTCTGCCGCAGACGCGCCTCGGCATCTGGGGATATGACAGGTGGGACAATCAGAACCGCCGCATGGAGATAGAGAACAACGGCTGGCACAGTTACATACGCCTGAAGGACAACGACATCGACCCCAAGCTGCTCCACCGGCTGATAAACCAAGTACTGGTGAATCACGCACCGCCCACCGACGATAGCAGCGCCGAGATATTTGCCATCCCTATTCGCAAAATAACGCTTGACGACCCCAATGTGCGCCGACTCGTCTTCGTCATGGGAGCCATAGCGCTGGCTATAATGCTGATAACGGCACTCAACTATGTGCTCATGTCGATATCGTCGCTCAGCAAGCGCACCAAAGGCATAGGCGTCCACAAATGCTGCGGAGCCGGCGACGCGGCCATCGGCTCGATGTTCTTCATTGAAACCTTTGTCACCATCATAATTGCCCTGTTGCTGATGTGGGCCATCCTATTCATCGCAAGCGAACCCCTCGAAAGCAAAATAGGCATCACGCTCAACGACCTGTTCAGCGCAGGCAGGGCATGGATCATAGTCGCCGTGGTTGCAGTGATAACCGCGATAGGCGTCATGATTCCGGTGCCCATATTCACGCGAATACCCGTGACAAGCATATTCCGACGCTTCTCCCGCAACAACCCGGGATGGAAACGCGCACTGCTCTTTGTCGAAATAGCCGCTGTGGCACTTATTTTCGCATGGCTGTGCGTCACTACGGTGCAATACATCCACATCTGCAACATCGACAAGGGCTACAATCCTGACCGATTGGTGATGATGCAGACCAACCAACCCGAAGGGATGATGAGTCATCTCAACAATCTGCCCTACGTTGAAGGAACCGCTATATCATTCGGCTCACCCATTGCGCAATATCCGTCACGAACGGTTATGGACGACAGCCGCAATCCCATATTTTCAAGCCGCTACGACATGTGCTCTCCCAACATCGTGGAGCTGGCCGAGATGCAGTTGAAATCAGGCTCCCTGCCGCAACGTGACGGCGAAGCCCTCGTCAACGAGGAATTTGTGAGGCAATACGGACTCCGCGATGATTCACCCGAAGCCATGTCGGGCCGATTCACCGTCTTCCTCCAGAACTCACCGGTCAACGTGACGGGCATAGTCAAGGACTTCGACATCGGCGGCAACCGCATCCATGGAATCAGCGAGCCCATCATCATGACCTACACCAATGAGTCACCGGCTTGGTTCCTCATAAAACTGAAAGAGCCCTTCCGCAAAAATTTCAACGCATTGAACAAAAATCTCGCTGAATCACTCGGAAATGACGGATGGTTTACCTCCTCGGTCAAAGAGCTGGAGGATGCAAAAAACGCACCTGTCAGAAACATAATAACCATATATTGCATCGCGCTCGCTGTGTGCATCATCATAACCGTCATAGGGCTGGTGGGATTCATAGGCGACGACATATACCGTCGAAGCAAGGAGATTGCAGTGCGGAAAATCAACGGAGCGTCGTCACGGCAGATTATCGAGCTGTTGTGCCGCGATTTAATGATGACGGCAGTTCCCGCCACACTCATCGGCACAGTCGTGGCATGGTTATCCCTGCGCGAGTGGTTCATGCAATACACCATCGTGGCACCGCACATCGGAGTGTGGTACCCGGTGTCGGCTGTCACGGTGTTGCTGGCCGTAACCGTCACGGCAACACTGCTCACACGCCGTGTCGCGCTTGAAAACCCCGTAGTATCTTTAAAAAGCGAATAAATATCACCCAAAATGAAACAGATATACTATACACTTCGGTCATTGTCACAAAACAAGGCGGCAACGACAATCAAAGTCCTGTCGCTGACGCTTGGACTCGGCATGAGTATAATATTGTTTGCAGGCATTGCCTACACTCTAAGCTACAACAAATGCCTTCGCGACTATGACAGCATTTACCAGCTGATGATGCAGTTTGAAACGGCAGGAAAAAAATCGGATATAACACGGCAATGCTACGGAAAGCTCGCAGGAAGCCTCTACGAGGAGCTGCCCGACGTGATTGAATCGGCGGTGGCAATGCGCGACTTAGGCAACTGCTTTGACATGGCCGACGGCCGGAATCTGCCCTATTTCACCACCGCAGCCGACTCGCTATTCTTTGAAACAATGGGTATCAATGTGATAAGCGGAAATCCGCGCCTGGATCTTCAACAGAATGATGTGATATATGTAAGCACCCGCATGGTCGACGAAGTTTTCCATGGCGAAAATCCCGTGGGAACCCAACTGATAAGAGGCAACGACAAGGCTACGATAAAGGGTGTATTCGAAGCGTTGCCCGCCAATTGCGACATCACATGCGACATCGTGCTGTCGCTCCCGTCGTTACTTAATCGAGGCATAGGCTATTTTGGCTGGGACGGAGGTTCGGGATGGACCGAATTCGTGCGACTTAAGGACAAGGACATCGATCCCGAGCGGCTCCATGCACTCATAAATCAAGTCACCGAGCGTCACGCACCGCCGGCCGACGACAACAGCTGCGAAACATTTGCCATATCAATTCGTGACTCCATCCTTAAAAACAGCGACTTACGACGCCAGCTCATGATACTCGGAGCTTTGGCTCTGGCACTGTTCCTGATTACGGCGTTAAACTACGCCCTAATGTCAATATCCACATTGAGCAAGAGGGCAAAGGCTATCGGAGTCCACAAGTGTTGCGGAGCCGACAGCAATAAAATATTCGGAATGTTTGTATTGGAAACCGTCACCATCACCCTGATTGCTCTGTTGCTGATGGGAATAATGTGGTGGCTGTTCAATGACACGATAAGTGAATTGACAGGCAACCCGCTGACCGAAATGCTTAACGCCGACCGTGCATGGGTGATAGTAGCCGTGGCACTGATGATGGTAGCCGTGGGAGCGGTTATTCCCGGCCGACTGTTTGCCCGCGTTCCGGTGTCGCAGGTGTTCCGTCGCTTTTCCGAGCGCAATAACGGGTGGAAGCGCGTGCTCCTGTTTATAGAGCTGGTGGGTGTGTCATTCGTATTTGCATGGCTGTGCGCGACATCGCTACAATACCGGCACTTGCGCACGGCCGACAAGGGTTACGATTCCGATCTATTGGTTCAGGTCGAAAACATGACCATGGACATATCGCCCGAAGCAGCCTATAACTTCATCCGAAGCCATCAGGCGGTGGAGGGAATAGCATCATCCTACTCGTGCCCGGCATTCGGTTACTCGGGTGAATATATACGCGACGACAACGGAAACATAATCTTCTCAAGCCGCACCGACGATTGCTCGCCCAACTATGTCGAGGTCATGGGCATGACCCTGCTGGCCGGACGCGCTCCTCAGCAGGAAGGCGAAGCAATTGTCAACCAAGAGTTTCTGCGAAAGTCGGGACTTCCCGAAAACACATCGCCTACAGCCGGCGAGGGCCTGTTTACCAATGCCGAACGTGGACGAGTACGCATCACCGGAATTGTAAAGGACTTCAACATAGGCGGATTCTACGATGAGCAGGAACCCATCATAATGCATTATATCGGCAACCCGGCGTCACCTTTCACGGTGCGCCTTAAACGACCCGTAAATGAGAGCATCAAGCTCCTTAACGAATCGCTCAGCGACTACATGGGCAATGACGGTTTCTGGATACTTCAAGTGAGCGAATTAGGCGCCAACGGATACTCATCGATAAAAATCATGATATTCATCTTCTCTCTTGCTATAATCATAATCGTGATTATAACCTCGATGGGAATGATAGGATTCATAAACGATGAAATCCAACGAAAGAGCAAGGAGATTGCCATACGCAAGATAAACGGTGCGACAGCCCGTGAAGTCGTCGAGCTGCTGTGTTCCAACATGCTGAAAACCGCCGTTCCCGCAGTAGCTATAGGCACATTGGCGGCATGGTTCTTTCAACGGGCATGGTTCAGCCAATACTCCACAGTCGTAAGCGGAATCGGATTGTGGTACGTAGCAATCGCGCTCCTCCTCATCATAGTCGTAATTGCTGTGGTAGCACTAATGACACAGCGCATAGCTAAAGAAAATCCCGTAACATCACTGCGAAACGAATAAATATCCCAATAAAACAAAATGAAACAGGTATACTACGCATGGCGTACAATAGTGAATGCCCGATCGACAACATTCATCAAGGTGTTGTCGCTCGGAGCCGGGCTCATGGTAGCCATTGTGCTGCTCACCATTATCTCCTACTACACCGGTATGGACACGGGCTATCGCGACTACCGGAAACTCTATATGGTATGGACCCAGCCCAAGATGGAAAATGAAAGCCGAAATCCTTCGCCAATGACGTTCGGCCCGTTCAGCCAACACATCAACGAAGAGCTGAGCGATCTTGTAGAGTCATCGACGGTTCTGACCAATTTTTACAGCGGAGGAGGCTACTTCAAGATGGACGGTCAGGAAGTAAATTCAACGGGCGTCGCCGCCGACTCGCTTTTCTTCACTACAATGGGCATCGAGGTGCTTAAAGGCAATCCCTCGGTCGAGCTGGCGCGGCCCGGAACAGCATTTGTCAGCACCAATTTCGTGAAAGAAAATTTTCCCGGAGGCGACCCGATAGGGAAACACATGAGATTCTTTTTTGACTCGGAAGATGTCGAAATTGTGGGAGTCTACAAATCATTACCGCCAAACACTTCGACCCGACCTGACATAGTGTTGTCGATGCCTACCGTTTATAAACTCGGCAACAATTACATAGGCCACGGATGGAACGACCAATTGGCCTGGCAAACCTTACTGCGCGTGAAAAAAGGCACCGACATCGAGGTGCTCAACAAGAAGCTTAACAATATACTTCAGAAAAATCGCCCCGAGGCCGACGGCCTTTCATACGAAGCAATGGCACGCCCCATCAATTACGGAGTATTTGAATATGAGTACACCCGTAACATGATCGTGATACTACTTTCAACCGCACTGATCGTGCTGTTTATCGCGATTCTGAACTACGCGCTGCTGTCAGTGTCGTCGCTCTCAAAACGCGCCAAGATGATCGGTGTGCACAAGTGCAACGGAGCCGGCAAAGGCACGATATTCTCCATGTTCATTGCCGAAACCACATTGATAGTGCTCATGTCGCTTGTCGTAATGGTTGCCACCGCAGCGTTATTCAAGCCCATGATAGCCGAATTATACAACGATTCATTCGGAAAGACACCGTTGCCTGATAAAATAATCATCGCCTTGGTGGTGATGGCCGTCACTATAATAGTGGGCGGTGTGATTCCTGCACATATATTCTCCAAAATTCCGGTGGCCAATGTGTTCCGCCGCTTCAGGGAACGCAATTCACTGTGGAAACGCATATTGCTTTTCATTGAATTTGCAGGCGTGGCCTTCGTTATGGCTTGGCTTGTGATGATTACCGCCCAGTACATCTACATCTCCAACAAGGATCGCGGATGGAATATCCACGACAAAGCCCTGTTCATGTTCAGCCGGTATGAACCCGGAAAAGTGGACGGCATCATAAACTTGACCCGAAACATGCCATATATCGAAGAAACGGCCTACTCGGCATTCACACCCGTGTGGGGACACGTAGGTGAAAATATATACAATGACGAGGGCAATGCAATGTTCTATTCACCCTATGACGAAATTTCGGAAAACTACATCGATGTAATGGGAATGACGCTCCTCCAGGGCCGTGCTCCGAAAAATGTAGGCGAAGCGGTGGTCAACCAGACTTTCATAAAGAAAATGAACCTACGTGAGGAAAATCTGCTCGACAAAAATCCCAATCTGACGGTAGGCACCGACCGTCACAACCGACAACGCATCGTAGGCATAATAAAGGACTATCAGCAGTCATTCAATGAAGAAATCAAGCCGTTGATAATGTATTACAATCCCGAAATTGTGCCTTACATATCCATAAAGCTCAAGGAGCCTTTTAACGCAAACTTCACCAAGCTTGAAGCCGAGATTAAAAATCATTATCCTGAAAGCGAATACAACCTTGTAAGCTACAAGAGCATAGCCGACGAGCAAAACTCGAATACCAAAATCATACAACGCATATTCCTGTCGGTTGCCGTCATAATCGCATTGATAGCGTTTGTGGGACTTACGGGCTTCCTGCGCGATGAGATGCAACGCCGCTCCAAGGAGATAGCCATACGCAAGATAAGCGGAGCTTCATCACTCCTGATAGTAAAGATGATTACATCGGGAATGCTTTGGATAGCCGTCCCGGCGGTAGTTCTCGGCACTGTGGCCGCATTCCTGATAAGCGACATGTGGCTTGACAGTTTCTCCGTGACAGTTCCTTACCTGACGCTGTACTATGTGATCTCGGCCATTGTGGTGCTGACGCTCATAGTGGTGTGTGCCGTGGCCATGACCAGGCATAAGGCATGTGAAAATCCCTCATCGAATTTAAAATCAGAATAAAATATAACACTAAAAAACAACTATCATGATTAAGATTGAAAATCTCAGCAAAGTGTTCCGTACATCGGAAGTTGAAACCGTAGCGCTCGACAAGGTAAACATCAATGTCGACAAAGGCGAGTTTGTAGCCGTAATGGGCCCCTCGGGATGCGGCAAGTCAACGCTGCTCAACATCCTCGGACTGCTCGACAACCCCACCGGCGGAAGTTACAAGCTCAATGACACCGAAGTGGCCAATCTTAAGGAAAAGGAGCGCACACGCCTGCGCAAAGGCGAGATAGGATTCGTGTTCCAGTCGTTCAACCTCATCGACGAGCTTAACGTATTTGAGAACGTGGAACTGCCGCTCACCTACATGGGACTCAGCGCCTCGGAGCGCAAAAAACGCGTGAACGAAATGCTGAAGCGCATGAACATCAGCCACCGCGCCAAGCACTTCCCCAGCAGCTCTCGGGAGGTCAGCAG
Organism: Muribaculum gordoncarteri; assembly: GCF_004803695.1. Classification (NCBI taxonomy): domain Bacteria; kingdom Pseudomonadati; phylum Bacteroidota; class Bacteroidia; order Bacteroidales; family Muribaculaceae; genus Muribaculum; species Muribaculum gordoncarteri. Next base: position 661,914 of record NZ_CP039393.1, on the reverse strand, counting down.
CAACGTGTGGCAATAGCGCGCGCCGTCATCACCGATCCCAAGCTGATACTCGCCGATGAGCCCACCGGTAACCTCGACTCGAAGAACGGTGCCGAAGTGATGGAACTGCTCACCGAGCTCAACCGTCAGGGCACGACAATCGTCATGGTGACGCACTCAAAGCACGACGCGGGATATGCCCACCGCATCATCCATCTCTTCGACGGAAACATCGTCGCCAACGTGTCAAACGACAACCAACTCTAACAGTCGACCAGCTACATGAAACAGCTATATTATTCGTGGCGGGCCATGTCGGGTCCCGGAAACTCCAACGCCATCAAGATAATATCGGTGGCACTGGGACTGCTCATGACAATCCTGCTCATGTCGCGCATGGCATTGAACCATAGTTTCGACACCTGCTACGACAATCACCGGCAGCTCTATCAGCTGTGGATGCAGTACACCATCAACGGCAATACTCTCGACCGGCAGCAGCAATGTCTGGGAAAACTTGCGGGAGCCATCTACGAGGAACTGCCCGAAATGGTTGTCGCCGCCACGACTACCAACCGCAACATGGGGCAAGGTCTTTTTCGGGGTGACACAAAGTTTTCCGAGAAAGCGATAGCCGCCGACTCACTGTTTTTCAAGACAATGGGCATCGAGGTGTTGAAAGGCGACCCGGTGACCGACCTCGCCCAAAAGGATGTCGTGTACCTGAGCGAAAGTTACGCACTGATGATATTCGGCGGCGACGACCCCATAGGAGAGGTGCTTAAGTACAACAACGAGTGGGAACTCACCGTAAAAGGCATATACCGTGACCTGCCCGACAACGTAACGGCCCCGCATAAAGCCGTTATATCCATGCCCACGCTTTGGAGCCGTGAAAGGGGCAACTACTCATGGAACGGAGGCGACAGCTGGCCCGAATTCATCAGGGTAGCCGACGGTGTCGATCCCGTGGAACTCAACCGCCGCATTAATGAGATGTTGCAGAAAAATCTGCCCGACACCGAGTCGCTGCAGCTCGTAATCGATGCAGCACCGCTCACCGACACCTACATGAGCAACGACGAGGTGAGGCGCATGGACCGCATAATGCTCGTGCTCAGCCTGGCCCTGCTCTTCATCACGACGCTGAACTACGTGCTCATCACAATAGCGTCACTGTCAAAGAGGGCCAAGTCGATAGGCATCCACAAATGCAACGGTGCCGGAAGCCCCACCATATTCAGCATGTTCATCATCGAAACTCTCATGGTGCTCGGCTGCGCGCTTGTGCTCATGGTCATCCTCACACTGGTGTTTGGCGACATGATAAAGGACACTATCAACATCACGCCGAAGCAGATGCTTGAGCCGTCACGGTTGTGGGTACCGATAAGCATAATGCTCATATTCGTGCTCATTGGCGGAATCATACCGGGACGCATATTCAGCCGCATCCCTGTCAGCAACATATTCCGTCGCTTCAGCTCGCGCCGCAATCCGTGGACGCGCACGCTGCTCTGCGTCGAGTTTGCCGGCGTCACATTCATTGTGTGCATGATGACCGTAGCCGCTTTGCAATATCATGAGGTGATGAATCACGACCTCGGCTACAATCCCGAGCGTGTTGTCATAGCCGAGGTGCCGGGACAAACCGCAAAGGAGGTGGATGCGGCCTACAATGCCCTGCGTGACCTGCCCGTGATTGAAGGCCTGAGCGCGTCCTACTACAACCCGGTGTGGGGCTACAGCGGAATGATGGTGTCGGACAATAGCGGCAACGATCTTTTCTCGTCACGTTACGATGACTGCATCAACGGTTACATCGACTTCATGGGCATGACCTTGATTAAAGGTCGCGAGCCGAGGGACGATAACGAAATAGCGGTCAACGAGGAGTTTGCGCGGCTCATGAACTGGGGCGATGACATCGTGGGACGCATCGTGCCCGAAAGCAGCAAAATCGCCAAGCATCCCGTGACAGTAACGGGACTGTTGCGTGACTTCAACATAGGCGGATTCTTTGAAGAACCCATGCCCTACCTGATGTTCTACAACCGATACTTCTACCCGACGATGTATCTGCGCGTAAAGGAGCCGTTCAAGCAAAACTTCCTGCAGCTCGAAGAGTCGATGAAGGAGCTGTTTCCGGCCTACGACATTGAATTCTCACTGATGGAGAAGGAGATATCCGACACTTACGAAAACGTGCGGCAGTTCCGCAACGCCACCGTCATGGCCTGCGTGGTAATCCTCTTCATAACTCTCATGGGATTCATCGGTTACATACGCAACGAAGTGCAGCGCCGAGGCAAGGAGATAGCCATCCGCAAGGTGAACGGAGCCGAGTCACACCACCTGTTCAGCCTGCTCATACGTGACATCGTGTCGATTGCCGTTCCGTCGATAATCGCAGGTGCCGTTGCGGCTTGGTTTACAGGCAAAATATGGCTGGAGCAGTTCACCATTGAAGTCAACTTCCTCGCCGGATACTACATTCTCGCATCGATTGCCGTGCTTGTCGCCATAGTGCTTTGCGTCTATGTCATGACACGAAAAATCGTGAACGAGAATCCTGTAATAAGGCTTAAGAATGAATAACCCCCGGGGCTGTGTCGGAACGTGGTCTTAGAGCCGGTTCGACAATAAACGTTAACGGTAGCGCGGTCAGTCGGTAAACACCGGCAGGCCGCGCCTTTTTATGCGCTTGGTGTCGACCCTTGTCACGGCAGGATCCTTTATGGCATAGGTTATGATGATGGAGTCGCCCTTGTAGAGCGAACGCAACATTCCCTTTCGCGTGGTAAAGTCATCGTGATACTCCACACCGTCGACAGTGTAGGCGAAATATATCGTATAGGAGGTATAGGCGGGCTGACGGTGAACACGATGCCTTATTCGCTGATAGCGCTCCTCATGGTGACGGCGCTCGACCTTCTCTATCACAGCCTTGACATCAACCGACCCCTCTTCAAGTAGCCGATTTTCACGACAGGCCCTCACGGCTATTGACGCAATCACGATTACCACCGCCGCGATTACGCTTGCAATTATAATGCGCTTGACTTTTGTTGACATAGCAGTTGGGAATTTTGAGCGCAAACTTAGCTAAAAAATATTAATTAATCGGCATCGGCCGGGCATTAGTTCTCGACTTATTCGTATCTTTGGCTAATGTCTTAGATACTCTCGCTCGACAAAAGCAAAATAAATTTTCTTTTGTTCTCGACTTATTCGTATCTTTGTTTAACCAACATTATCTTCATCATGCTTGAACGATTGAAAAAAGAGGCTCTCAACGGCAATCCGGCAACTGTGGACGATGCTCTGAAGCTGAACGAATCCTATTCTGCCGACATGCTCGCTGACGCAGCCGACGAAATACGCATCCGATGGTGCGGCGATGTCATCGACACCTGCTCGATAGTCAACGCCCGCTCGGGACGATGCAGCGAGGACTGCAAATGGTGCGCGCAGTCACGCTTCCACAATACCGGCATCGAGGAGTATGACTTCGTGCCCGAAAATGAAGCCATGCGCGCCGCAATGCTTAACGAAACCCACGGAATAAAACGATACTCACTCGTGACGAGCGGACGCAAAGTAGCTCCGCGTGACATGTCACGCTTCTGCGACCTCTACCGCAAGTTGGGCGAGTCGACGGGGCTGTACTTGTGTGCATCCATGGGATTGCTCAACCGCGACGAACTGATGCAGCTCAAGGAGGCCGGAGTAAAGCGTTATCACTGCAATCTGGAAACCTCGGCAAGCTACTTCCCCTCGCTTTGCTCCACCCACACCCAAGCCGACAAACTGAAGACAATAGCTCTTGCACGTGAAATAGGACTTGATGTGTGCTGCGGAGGCATAATAGGCATGGGCGAATCGATGCGCCAGCGCCTTGAACTTGCCGAAGAGGCCCGAAATGCCGGTGCGGTATCCATCCCGATCAACATCCTCAACCCCATAAAGGGTACCAAGCTTGAGGACACTCCGCTATTGTCGGAGGAAGAGATAATACGCACCGTAGCACTGTTCCGCTTCATCGCGCCCAAGGCAACCCTGCGCTTTGCCGGAGGACGCATGAGGCTGTCGCCCGAATCGATGCGACGCATAATGCGCGGCGGAATGAACGGTGCGCTCATGGGTGACATGCTCACCACAATAGGCAACAGCGTGGCCGACGACAAGCAACTCTTCAGTGAAACCGGCTTTAAGGAACAATAGTCATGGAAGTCCGGGCATTTGAACTTCAGTACCGCACTCTATATCGCCCGCTCGGCATGTATGCCCTGCGAATAACAGGCGACATAGATAGTGCCGAGGATGTAGTTCAGGAAAGTTTCGCCCAGGTGTGGGAAAGCCTCAACCGAGGCACCGAAATATCCGACCTGCGCCGATACATGTACACCGCCGTGCGCAACAACGCATTGATGGCCATGCGCGGCAGCATCAACAAGGTGAGTTTCGACGAATCCTACTCCGACCTGCCGCTTGAAGAGGCCATTGACACCTCGGAGCGTGACTCGCGGCTGTGGGGCGTCATCGACAAGCTGCCCGATCAGTGCCGTAACGTGTTCCTCATGTCGAAGCGCGACGGAATGACCTATGCCCAGATAGCCGAAGAGCTGAATCTATCAGTGCGCACTGTTGAGCATCACATAAGCAAAGCCCTTGAACGACTGCGTGATGCGGTCAAGGGAGCAGCTCTGCGCATATATTTTTGGATTTTTTGTTGAAAATTTTTCAATTTACGATAGGGGTATTTCGACAAATGTGCATCATGTATAGTAAAACACAACAATTAAGTTTATTCTATGCAGGAAAATAACATAAATCTCACATCGGCCGACGAACGTTCATTGCAATTTGTAGCCCGTCATTATCGCCAGGGAGCATTCGATGCCGGACAGGCCTGGAGCAAGCTCGACATTCCGTGTACGAGCAGCTACTATCGTCGTCGCGTCATAGCCATAGCGGCTGCCGTAATTGTGATTGTGGGATCGGCATTTGTCATTCGACATCTCATCAATTCGTCATCATCATTGGCTGAACCGCATCCCGTAACGCTGGCTTGCAATGACGCCAACACCACCTATCTGCTTCCCGATGACTCACGTGTCACGCTGACACGCGGAGCCAAGTTGACCTACGACATGTCAACATTTGCCGAAAAGCGTGACATAACGCTTGACGGCCGTGCATTCTTCGATGTAACGCACAACGAGTCGTCGCCATTCACCGTAAACACCGATGTAGCCACAGTGACTGTGCTCGGAACACGATTTGCGGTGGACGATGAGTCACAAAGCACAATCGTGCAGGTGCAGGAGGGAAAAGTGGAGGTGACATGCCCCAGCGGAACCGCGACACTCGAGCGCGGCACAATGGCCATAGCCACCGACAGAGCACTTAAGGTTCAGGCAATCGACGATGTAAACGCATTTGCATGGGTCGACGGCAATGTCGAGTTTGACAACATGCCTCTGAGCAAGATTGCAGGCACAATCGAACGCGTTTACGGAGTCACTGTAACCGGACTCCCCAAAAACGACCCCTCATTAACTCTTTACTTCAAGGGCGATGCTCAACAACTCGTCAACGAAATAAACTCCCTGCTCGGAACACAATTAAAAATAGCGGACAATGCGCAATAGGTTGGCATTGTTGTTGATACTGACCTTGGCAGCCGTAGCTTCGGCCGCCGGGCGTATCACAATCAATGTCAACTCACAACCCATAAAAGAGGTGCTCAAGGAGGTTAAGGCGCAGTCGGGCATCAACCTCATCTACATAACATCGGACATCCCCGACCGCAAGATAACCCTGCATCTCGAAGACGCAACACTGAAAGAGTGCCTTGACGCAATATTAAAGGACACGCGTGTCACTTACAGCGTAAAGGACAACAATATAATACTGCGACGCGAAGCGGTATTAAGCCCCAAACGGGTAATAAGCGGTTTTGTACGTGAGGAGGAATCGGGAGAGGCTGCCATAGGAGCCATCGTGCGTGACGCCAACTCGGGAGCGTTCACCACAAGCAACAGCAATGGCTTTTACAGCCTGCCCGTAACCTCTTCCGAAGCTGACATCAATGTCACGCTCACCGGCTATACCCCCATTTCGATACGCCTCGACTCGCTTAAGCTCGACAATCGACTCGACATAACGCTCACGCCGTCGGGCAAGCTCGACGAGGTAATAATAGTGGGCGACAAGAATTCCGAACTTACATTTGAGTCGCCGGTCATCGGCAACCTCTCCATGAACCGCTATTCGATCACATCGACGCCAACGCTGTTTGGCGAAAGCGACATCATAAAGTCACTTCAGTTCCAACCCGGAGTGATTCCCGGCGTAGAGGGATTTTCCGGGCTGCAGGTACACGGCGGAAGCGACGACCAGAACATGTATCTGCTCGACAACGTGCCGCTTTATCAGGTAAATCACCTCGCAGGGATGTTGTCGTCGTTCAACACCGATGCGATAAACAATGTCGACTTCTACAAGTCATCGTTTCCGTCACGCTACGACGGGCGCCTCTCGTCGATAATCGACATACGCACACGCGACGGCAACCTGACGCGCCGTCAAGGCAGCTGGAAAATAGGATTGACATCGGGAAGCTTCAACATCGAAGGCCCCATAATAAAGAATCGCATGACCTATACGATTTCGGTGCGCCGATCGTGGTTTGACCTGCTGTCGATACCCGGCATAGCCATATATAACGCGGCCATCAATGAAAACAAGAGCAAGATTGTGTCACGTTACGCATTCACCGACTTCAACGCCAAAACCACCTATCACTTCAACGACCGCAGCCGCCTGCACCTGATGGTCTACTACGGCAACGACTTCTTTAAAGGCGGCACCAAACGAAAGCACCGTCACGACAAGGATCTTGAGGAGTCGAGCGACATAAGCACCCTCGACTGGGGCAGCTTCATCGTGTCGGCCAACTGGAATCATGTCTACACTCCACAGCTGTTTGGCGAGATATCGATGTCATTTTCACGTTACAACTCGATGCTGAAGCGTAAGATGAAGTACAAAAACACATTTCTCAACGACCTCATCTCATCGACGACATCCAAAATCCATAATCTCATCGACGACTATTCGCTGCGAGTAAACTACGACTGGCAACTGACTCACAGCCACCATCTGAACTTCGGCGTCAACTACACATATCACGTATTCATCCCCTACCTCACCGAGTTCATCAGGAAAGTCAACCACAACACCAACACCTCCACGACACTTCAGTACAGCTCTCACCCCCATGAGATGAACCTATACATCGACGACGAGTGGCACATTAACCGGCATTGGGCCATATTGGCGGGCGTGTCGCTCAGTTCATGGATCAATCCTGGCAACAAAGACTACCTCAAACTTAATCCGAGGGTATCGGCGATGTATCGTCCGATACCTTCATTGTGTGTGAAGGCTTCGTTCACACAGCTGTCGCAGTACAACCATCAGCTGCGTGAAACAGCCTTGAGTCTTCCTACCGACATGTGGATTCCGATTGCCGGCGACTTCAAGCCGCAGAAGAGCCGCAAGGCATCGATCGGAGCCTATTACAACATCAACAACCGTTACATGCTGTCGATGGAAGCCTACTACAAGCGAATGTACAACCTCATCGACTATCGCGACGACTACTATTACTACCCCTCCAACACCATAATCTATGAAAAGCTGACCGTAGGCGACGGCAAGGTGAGAGGCATCGACATGTCGGTGCGCAAGACCTTCGGCAACATAACGGGACACATCAGCTACAGTATGCTATGGAACGAGCGACGGTTTGAAAAGAAGAACAACGGACAAAAATTTCCATCGGCCTACGACAACCGTCACAAGGCCAACATCGTGGCCAACTGGCGCATAAACGACCGTTGGGAAATAAACGCCGGATGGACGATAATGAGCGGCAACCGCATAACGCTGCCCACCAAGAGCTATAATCCGCTTCCCGGAACCAACGAAATAACAGGCAGCTGGGAGAACGAAACAATAGACTACATCACATCGATCAACAACTACCGACTACCCGCCTATCACCGACTCGACATAGGCGCCAACCTGCACGTAAAAGGTGTCAACGGCAAAGAGGGTGTGTGGAATTTCAGCCTCTACAACGCCTACTGCAACATGAACGTTATCGCGATAAGGAAGCGCATGCATGCTCCAGGCAAAGGTGCCGTTTACGAGAAGCTGCGCATGATTCCACTGATTCCTTCGGTGTCCTACACCCTGAAATTTTAACCGCCATGTCACGAATAAGACTCATCATACAACTCATCGTAACCACTGCACTCGTCACGGCATGCACATCGACTATCGACATCGATGAAAACGGCTCACAGGTGCTTGTGCTTAACTCGCTCGTCACCCCCGACGCAACAATATCGGCAAGCATAACGCGCACATGGAACCACAGCGAGAACCGCCCCGATGTAACGCAGGATGACGCGGTAGTGATATTGAGCTTAAACGGACAGATTTCATCGCTGATGACATTTGATGCCGAGTCGAAGCTATACACCTCACCCGTAACGGCTCATGAAGGTGACATAATAACAATCACGGCGTCACACTCCGACTACCCTTCGGTATCGGGCACTTCGGAAATTCCCAAGAAAGTGGAAATTGAGTCAATGGAAGGCCGCGTACAGAAACTTATCGACACCAATCACATAATAATCGATCCCGACAACCAAACGAGGTACGGCTACCTCTACCGAATCTACTACACATTGAGTTTCAACGACCCCGAGGGAAGCGACGACTACTACTATCTCGCCCTAAACGGAACCACGGGTGGGGCCGACGAGGACTTCGACCTGTCAATTGACGACATATTCTCATCCAACGAGTCGATTCTCGATGAATCATTCTCGGCGGGCAACAGAATACCATTGTTTCGTGACATATCGTCGGACGGAGAAACGATACACCTGAGTTTCATCCACAATCTGCGTACATCCGACACTATAGACAAAATCGAGGAAAAGGTGACGCTACACCACATAAGCAAGGACTACTACACCTATCTGATGTCGGTACACCGCTCTCACTCGGGCATAAACAGCATCCTCGGCAACCTCGGACTTGCCAACCCGGTGAAGGTCTACACCAACATCAACGGCGGTGTAGGCATCATGGCCTCGGCGGCCGGATGCTCCAAAAGCATAGTGCTTGAAACTGAATAACGTTTATTGTCGAACCGGCTCTTACTGAAACATCATGCGATAGCCGCGCAAGAAATAGTCGCGTGACAACTCCTTGGGCCTCACGACCGAGTCATTCCAAATTACTATGTCGAGGTCAATCACCACTTTTCCGGTAATCTTGGACTGAGGTGTGCGCCCGCACTTCATCTCCCACTCCTTCATCAGCTTTACAGCATCGTCCAGCGACATGCGGGTCGATGCCGAAGCCACACAATTAAAATAGGGATCGTAACGCCTGCTGTACTCAGGGGTTTCGTAAATCTCGGACACCCTTACATCGTCAAATTGCTCTTCAAGCCACTTGACAGTGCGTGACATCATCGCTTCACGCTCGATGACATTGCTTCCGATGCTTACGACAAAGGCGTTCATCGCTGCGGCACCCCTTTCATAGTCAATGCTATGCGACCACGCTCGTAGTCGACATCGAGCACCCTCACCGTCACGTGCTGATGCACGCTCACCACTTCGGCAGGCGACGAGATGAACCTGTCGCACAACTGCGAGATGTGGACAAGTCCGTTCTCCTTTATTCCCAAATCGACAAAGCAGCCAAATGCCGTTATGTTGTTGACGATGCCGTTCAGCTCAAGTCCGGGCTGCAGGTCATGTATATCCTTGATGCGGTCGTCAAACTCCATCACCTCGACCGTTGCACGCGGGTCGCGTCCGGGCTTCTCCAGTTCAAGGAATATGTCGGACAACGTAGGCAATCCCACCTGCTTGGTGATGTAACGCGACAAGTCGACACTGCGTCGCATCGAAGCGTCCTTTACCAGCTTCTCGACATCGCCGCCGTTGTCGGCCGCTATCTGCTCGATCAGTTCGTAACGCTCGGGGTGCACGGCCGTGTTGTCGAGCACATTGTCGGCACCGGGAATACGCAGGAATCCGGCACACTGCTGAAATGCCTTTTCACCCATGCGCGGAACGCTTAGCAGCTCCCGGCGGCTGCGGAAGTCACCGTTTTCAGCTCGATAAGCCACAATATTGGAAGCGAGTGCCGGCCCGATACCCGATACATAGGAGAGCAGCTCACGTGACGCAGTGTTGACATTGACGCCAACCATATTGACACAGCTTTCCACCGTATAGTTCAGGGCCTCCTTCAACTTATTCTGGTCGACATCGTGCTGATACTGCCCCACCCCTATCGACTTGGGGTCAATCTTCACCAATTCGGCAAGAGGGTCAATCAATCTGCGGCCAATCGACACGGCTCCACGCACCGTGACATCGTAATCGGGGAACTCGTCACGCGCAACCTTGGAAGCCGAGTATATGGAAGCGCCGTTCTCGCTCACGACAAATATCTGAATCTTGCGGGGATAACGCAGCGACTCAAGGAACTTCTCGGTTTCGCGGCTTGCCGTGCCGTTACCTACGGCTATGGCATCGATGCGGTAGGACTCCACAAGACGGCTCAGCTTAAAGGCGGCTCCGTGGAAATCGTTCTGAGGCGGATTGGGATATATCACCTCGGTGTGCATCAGATTGCCCTGCTCGTCAAGGCATACAATCTTGCAACCGGTGCGGAAACCCGGATCGATGGCAAGCACTCTCTTGCGTCCCAACGGAGGCGCGAGAAGAAGCTGACGCACATTCTCGGCAAACATGGCTATCGCGGCATCGTCGGCACGCACCTTGGCGGCGGCCAACGCTTCACTCTCAATCGACGGCTTTATAAGACGCTTGTAGCTGTCCTTCACGGTGAGTCGCATAAGCGAGGCTATCTTATCGGATGTACCGGCCTTTACAAACAGGCGTGACAGTCGGTCGACCATCTCGTCATCGTCGATTGTCACCGTGACCTTGAGAAATCCCTCATCGGCACCGCGCAGTATGGCCAGGAGGCGATGGGATGTGCAGGTGCGCAACGGCGAAGAGAAATCGTAGTAGTTTTCGTAATTTCGACCTTCCTCCTCCTTGCCCTTCACCACTTTGGACGATATCACGGCATTGCGCATGTAACGCGACCTTACGATTGAACGTGCTTTTTCACTTTCGCTCATCCACTCGGCTATTATGTCACATGCACCGTCTATGGCGCTGTCGACATCGGGTACATCGTCGTTCTTGAATCGCTTGGCGGCACTTGCTGCATCGTCGAGATTCTGTGCCATTATCATGCGTGCAAGCGGCTCAAGCCCCTTCTCGGCGGCCATCTGGGCACGTGTGCGCCTGCGAGGGCGGAAAGGCATATATAAATCCTCGAGTGTTGCCGAATCGAGAGTTTCCTCTATGCGGCGTTTAAGGTCGGCAGTGAGCTTACCTTGCTCCTTTATGGTGTCGATAATAGTTTCCTTGCGCTTGGTCAACGCCTTCAAAGCTTCATAACGCAGCTGCACGTTGTGCACCCCGACTTCGTCAAGGGCTCCGGTAGCCTCCTTGCGGTAACGGCTTATAAACGGTATTGTCGCACCGTCGTCAAGGAGTTTTATAGTTGCCGCGACCGACTTGCGCGGGATGTTCAGTTCTTGTGCAATAATAGAGGAATAGTCATTAGTCATGGATATAATCAATGAGCTTTTCGTAGTGTTAATACAGTTATTTCGGGAGTCGCACCGATACGTGCCGGCAAGGCCACCGTACCGAGCCCGATGTTTACATAAAGTTTATGTCGTGAAGATAAATCGTCGTATAATCCGCCCCAATTGTCATATCGCCACTCGGCGGGCGACCATGAGCCTATCTGGCATTGCATGGCATGGGTGTGACCCGACAGCGACAGGGCAATGTTGACTGTATCGTTGTCGGCTATCTTTTCACTCCAATGGGCGGGATTGTGAGTCATCAGAATCTTGAATGTGCTGTCGGACTGCATGGGATAAGCCTTGTCGAGGTCGCCATACACGGTGAAAGGCGGGTCGCCCCAGTTCTCAACACCGATAAGCGCGATAGAATCATTTCCTCGTCTTATGTACTCCGACCGGTTGTTCATAAGATTCCATCCCATGTCACGTTGCAGGCGATACATCATGTTCATGTTTTCGCTCTTCATTTCGGCCGACGGCCATTTCTTATAGTCACCGTAGTCATGGTTGCCAAGAATCGAATATACTTCGTCGGCAGCCTTGAGCCGTGACAGAGGCTTGACCTGAGGCAACAGTTCATCGGTGCGACGGTTCACTATGTCGCCGGTAAACAGCACCAGGTCGGCGCGTTGATTGTTGATTACATCAACGATTTCGCTGACAAAAGTTGTGTCGGAGCCATAAGTGCCCACATGGAAATCGGAGAACTGAAGCACGCGATACCCGTCGAAAGCGTCGGGCAGGTCGGCAAATTCAATCTCCACCTCCTTTATCTGGTAGCGGGTGCGATTAATCAACGCACCCCACCACATAGTCAAAAATACAGCTACCGCGGCCACCGATCCTATAATGTTCATGGCCTTCCAACGCTTTCCGCGCCACAGTCGCGGAATGAGGCCGATGAAACTTATTATACAGAAAACGTATTTGGAGAGATAGACCGAGAGGTAGGTATAGAGCATCCACATCACGGCAAGCAACACTGCATCGCTGCCGCTTCGCCGAGGCAACGCTACGGTGACGATGATGAAGATGATGAAGAACAACGAGCTCCAGGCATAGGTCACACCGGGCCAACGCTTGCGCTCTTTATTCACGATGCATCGCCATATATAGATGTCGACAAAAACATTGACAACTATCAGGATTATCATTGTTAAAATAGGCAGACGCATATCGTTTTCGCTATGATTACCGGTTCAACTACTTTCGGCAATAACGGCTTGCCGACATCTTGTTTTTCAATGGATTGGCATACATGGTGAGCATCATCTTCTGCATATAGGCCATATCGTCGGCGGTCAAGTCGGGAACATCCTCCACTTTAGCCAACTGCTCGTCGATGTATCGCTCGAAGCCGGCCACATCGTCGTCATTGTAATGACGGGCAAACTCATCGGTGTCGTGCAGCTTGTCGTAGGCAATGTAGTTGATGGGGAATATCTTGAAACCCGAATGTATCTGGCAGTCAACCAACTGGCACACATCACGCGCTATCGAAGTCTTGTCAAGATCGTTGGGCAGCTCCTTAAGTTCATCGGTCAACGTGTTGCCTACAGTATAGTGTACTCGACCCTTGGGCTGAAGCAGTCCGGTTTCCATGCTGAAGAGGTCGTCGCGCTGCGACTTCTTGAAATCGGGATTGCGGCGTTTCAGCAGGAACTCACGAGCCTTCAGGTAGTCGTTGGGGTCATACTCATAGGAAATCGACACGGGCATAAGATTAATTTCCATCAGGTTGTCGTGGAAATCATGTCCGCCGGCCAATCCGAGCATCTTTATCAAGCTGTCCTGGGCAAGGTCGCTTGAATCTTTGCTTCGGCCCTCGCGCTCGGCAATCCACACCGACTGACGGCGGTCGCTTACGGCATAGTGAATGTAGGCCGACAGCTCGCTTGCTGCCTCCAGAGCCTTTGCACGAGGCAGATTACGCTTTACGATAAAACTCTTGTTGAGGCGCACGAGGTCGCTTATCCACTCGTAGATCAACAGATTGCTTCCTATGGCAACCTCAGTGGTGGGAAGTCCCGCACGCAGGAAGCACAAGTTAAGGAATGATGTGTCGAGCACTATGTCACGATGATTGGTGATGAAAGTATAGGCTTTTGAGCAATCTATATTCTCCACGCCGTCCATAGTTACGCCCGAAGTGGTTTTTGCAGCCAGCATCTCCAAGAAGGGCCACATTATCTTTCGCTGGAAAGTTTCTTTATCTTGTACCTGCAGCAGCTCCTTACAGAACTCCTGAAAATCGACCTGCGGCAGAACCCATTTTACGGCATGTTCAAAACCCGGTTCCTTTACAAGGTGCTCCATTTTTTCGTGGAACATACTGTCGGGATAGGGACAGATATCATTAAAAAGTTGTTCTTCCTTATTCATGTCTGTATTTCTATAATATATATGGAAATATCCAATTTCCTCAAAGATAACAATTTTACATTAGAAAATCATGAAGCACGGCAATTTCTTTACGAAATCTTAATCACTCGGAGCCCTGATTGTAGTTTCGCCACTTTTCAATGAGCTCCGTCATGTCGGGTGGCACAGGTGCCGAAAAAAACATTTCCTCACCTGTTTCGGGATGCACGAAGCCCAATGTACGGGCATGGAGCGCCTGCCGCGGACACACGGCAAAGCAGTTTGCCACAAATTGCTTGTACTTCCCTCCGGGGGTGCCTCGAAGTATCTGGTCGCCGCCGTAACGCGCGTCATTGAAAAGGGAATGTCCGATGTGCTTCATGTGAACCCTTATCTGATGGGTGCGGCCCGTTTCGAGCACACACTTCACCACGCTCACATAGCCGAGCGGCTCCACCGTGTCGTAATGTGTCACGGCATGCTTGCCATAATCGCCCTCGGGGAACACCGCCATCTGCAGCCGGTCCTTCAGGCTGCGTCCGATGTTACCCTCGATGCGTCCCGAAGCAGGGCGAGGCTGTCCCCACACAACGGCCACATATTCACGCTTGGTGGTCTTGTTGAAGAACTGCTTACCGAGATGAGTCTTGGCATCAGGCGTCTTGGCCACAACGAGCAGTCCCGAAGTATCCTTGTCGATTCGATGCACAAGTCCCATTCTCGGGTCGTTGACATCATAATCGGGATTGTCACGGAAATGAAATGCAAGCGCGTTTACGAGGGTTCCGTGATAGTTGCCGTGACCGGGATGCACCACAAGCCCGGCAGGCTTGTTAACCACGAGCAGATGCTCGTCCTCATACACAATGTCGAGAGGAATGTCCTCGGCTATTATCTCAAGCTCGTAACGCGGACGGTCCATGACTACGCTCACTACATCGAGGGGCTTTACACGATAGTTGGATTTCACCGGCTTGCCGTTGACGAGAATGCATCCGGCATCGGCGGCCTGCTGTATGCGGTTACGCGACGACTTCTCGATGCGCGCCACAAGAAACTTGTCGACACGCAGCAACTGCTGTCCCTTATCGGCTACAAAACGGAAATGCTCATATAGTCCGCCGCCGTCATCACCCTCGACACCGTCGACGCCTTCCAAGGCATCGAGTTCGTCGTCATCATCGGTCATCGGCTTACACTGCGGGGCTGAGTCTTGCATAATAAATGAAACGATTCTCGGTTTTTCATCAATCAAGGTCGAGCACTTCGGCCTCAGCATCATCGGCGACAGCCATGTCAACAATCGTGTCGGACGACTCCTCGGTTATACCCTGCCCCACAACAATGGTCAGCGAAGCCGAGGCGGGAACACGTGCTCCCGGATCCAGCTCGATACCGTTGAACCTGACACCGAGCACCAAATCCTTGTACTCGCTCGGAACATAAAGCTCCCTTATCTTCTCAAATCCAAGTCCCTCAAGGGTTGAACGTGCCTGCCGCAACGACATGTCGGTGAGGCTCGGCACCGAAATCATTCTCGGTGAAAAGGCATTTATGGTGAGATAGACGGTGCGGTTGGGCTTTACCTTGGCATTGACCTTGGGCGACTGCTCAAGCACCGTGCCGGGGCGGGTCGACGAGTCATAGATAGAATCGGAAAGCTCGGCACGAAGCCCGGCTTCGTCGAGCGCCTTCACGGCCTGCTCGTAGCTCAGTCCCTTCATGTCGGGAACCACGCGATATTCGCCGTGACCTGTCCACACATCCAATGCCACAAGTGTAAGCCAGATGATGCCACACCCGACAAGCACTATCAAAAACAGGTTGAAGAGTATCGGATGCTTTTTTATGAAGTCGACCGGCTTATTAGTCTTTTTGTCAGTTTTGTCTTCCACGCGTAAAATCAATTTATCGACAATCCCAGTTGTGTCAACCGACCCGGCGATTAATGCAAGAGCGGCCGACAAGAATGTCAGTTTAGAGTGCAAACTTAACTAAAAAAGCCGAAACGGGAGGCTATTTATATTAATTTTGTAGCTTAAAAAAGCTCAAATAGCGTTTTTCATCAAAAAAAGCGCACATTTTTCTGCTCCTGTCGCGATTTATTTTCCCATCTTTTACAGTCCAAAAACGAGCAAACCCTTTTGTACATTGGCGTGAAGCCATGTGCAAAAGGGTCTATATATGTAGCACTGGAATGGGGTTATCTATATTTAACCTTTTTTAATATTAGCAATAATCTGTTTGATTTTCTGACGAGTAACAATCTCGGTGTCGAGTCTGAAGCCGGCTTTGGCATGTAGGTCATCGGTAAGATCATCCCGTGTGAAGTTAGGCTTGTAGCCTTCTCCCTTGACTATGTTCATAGTCATTGACCGTAGTTTCTCAATTATAGCGGAGGATGTGTATTTATAGTTCAGTTCCTTTTCCATTATTCTGAAGAGCAGTAGTGTGATAAAGCAGACAATGAAGTGGGCCCTTATGTGTTCCGCCGTCCAGACGAAGACGGGTCGACCCTTGAAGTCAGTCTTGATGACCCTGAAGGCATCCTCCGACTCCCAGCGGTTATGGTTCAGTTCGATGATTTTCGTCACATTGTCAGACAGATCCGTACATATCGCATAGAAGCCGTCATATTTTTCTTCTTCTGATATGGCGTCAAGATTCAGGGAGACGGTTCTGAATACCGCAACCTCGCCGTCTTCTGTGGCGTAGGTCTCGGAAAGGAACCTGTCAGGGCTCTTATAAGATTTGGTCAATGTCCTGTTTCCACGTGCATTGCTGTCAGCCTTGTCAATCTCGCGTTGACGCAGGAATCGGAGGTAGTCGCGGTATTTGTATGAAAATGTCACAATCAATCTTTGAGAGAACTTTGTCTTTTCATTGACAATCCAACGCTCGCGATAAAAAGTGCGGTCTCCGTAATAACGGGCAGTATCGGCATCAGTCAGGTCAAACTCCAGTTCATCCTCGTCTGCATCCCGGTACCGCTTGTCTTTTTGTACCGTGTCGGACTTTACAAGTTTCCATCCTGTCGGTTCCAGACACCAGTCCCTGAGATTATCCTCCAGTTTCTTTATTGACTGCACCGTTATGAATGATCTTTCTGCTGTGGAGTTATATGACCGGTTGCCTTCAGAAGAGAGACCTCCGTCTGTACAGACTACAATCTTGCTGACCCCCATCTTCTCAACTATAATCTTTTCAGTTGGAATCAAGGTAGTCTGTTCGTTGGCATTGCCGGGATTGATGCACATCGCAACCGGCATGCCGGAGTTGTCGATGAACATACCCATCTGTACGATGGGGTTCGGTCGATGTTCCTTGGAGACTCCGTACTTGCGTATACGTTCATGAACGTTCCCTTTTTTGTCTGTCACATAGTCCGGATCGGCAGATTCTCTCTCGAAAAAATAGTTGGTGCAGTCATAGTACATGACGGTCGTATCCCGTTCGACAACCTTTGACGAATTAAGGAAAAGTCTCTTCTGGATGTATTCACCGTGTCTGTCCAGGATATCCAGACTCCTGTAGATATGCTGTTTTTCTATATCAAAAGGCTCGATATAGCTTCCGCTCCTGCGATAATTACCTAGTTTTGAAGCCGGTCTCAAAAGCCGTTCGTAGACCATCAGCTCCAGAACTTTGTTGAAATCGAAGTCGAACTTATGTTTACGTGAGATTGCCTCGCATATCCTGTCCATCCCGACCTTATGGTACAGCCGTTTAAGAAACAGATATCCGCTCTCGCAACTCTGAGCCTCGCCTTTTTCAATAAGCTTTGTGGGCGACAGACGTGATATTATCACCTGCCGGCCCTCCTTCTCCTGTGCCGTAAGCCTGGCGATATATCCCCTGGCCCATTCAACAGGATCTCTGTCTCCGCATCTCTGACGAACTTCCTCAAGCGTTCCAAGGCGCTCATGGATTCTTGAGGTACTTTTGCCGTTCTTGTCCCTGTATGCCTTCTGTACATAAAGGATGGAAGTCTTTTTTGTCTTGGTTATTTTCAGCTTCATATTATGCCGCCCTGCCGTTGATTGCTACACGGTGCTACAAAGATAGTAATAAAATTTGACACGTGCAAGCGTGCCAGCAAAAAAGATTCATGAAAATGCAACTGTCAAACTACCGAGTGCAAACTTAACTAAAAAAGCCGAAACGGGAGGCTATTTATATTAATTTTGTAGCTTAAAAAAGCTCAAATAGCGTTTTTCATCAAAAAAAGCGCACATTTTTCTGCTCCTGTCGCGATTTATTTTTAACTTTGCAGCTTGAATATTTGATTGCATATATGCGTAAATACATTTATATAACATTATCCGTTCTAATGCTCGCCCTCACATCATGCGGCGAGTACCAGCGAATATTAAAAAGCACCAATCCCGACGAGAAGCTCGACTTCGCGCGCCGTGCATTCGAGCAGAAGCGTTACACCCAGGCGACAACCGTGCTGACCGACATCGTAACGCAGCTCAAAGGCACCAAAAACGCCGAGGAATCGCTCTATCTACTTGCCCTCAGCTACTACGAGAACAAGGACTACTACAACTCGGGACTCTATTTCCACACCTACTACAGCCGCTACCCCAAAGGCAAATATGCCGAGCTTGCACGCTTCTACTCGGGCTACGGTTACTACCTCGACTCGCCCGAACCTCAGCTCGACCAGAGCGAAACCATAAAAGGCATCGAGGAGCTTCAGGCGTTTCTCGACTACTACCCGCGCAGCGACAAAGTGCCCGTGGCACAAAACGCGATATTCGAGCTTCAGGACAAGCTCACCCTCAAGGAGCTGCAGAATGCACAGCTCTACTACAATCTCGGCAATTACGGCGGCAACAACTACGAGTCGGCCGTGATTGTGGCCCGCAACGCCATAAAGAACTATCCCTACTCCAAGTACAAGGAGGAGCTTGAGATGCTCATACTGAAAGCACGCTATCAGGAAGCGTCACAAAGTATCGAGGAGAAGAAAGCCGACCGATTCCGCGATGTAGTCGATGAATACTACTCGTTCATCAACAACTATCCCGACTCGGAAAACCGCAAGGAGGCCGACAATATAATGAAGATTGCCAGCAAATACGTAAACGAATAAATCTCACAACTATACATTATTAATAATGGACTACAAGAAATCCAATGCACCCCTCACGACCACGACTCGTGACCTTATTAAGATGTCGGAGGACACCGGTAACATTTACGAAACCGTGTGCATCATCGCCAAACGCGCCAACCAGATTGCCGGCGAGATGAAGCACGACCTTGAAAAGAAGCTGCAGGAGTTTGCATCGCTCAACGACAACCTCGAAGAAATTTCGGAAAACCGTGAGCAAATCGAGATTTCACGCTACTACGAGAAGCTCCCGAAGCCCACACTGATTGCCACTCAGGAGTATCTTGAAGGCAAAATTCATTATCGCAACCCCGCAAAAGGCAAAAATCTCGACTAAGGATTTGGCCATAACGGGATAAATCACTACCTTTGTGCGCTCATTTGCGAGCACTATCATAATTATTAACTATTAATTCCTTTAAGAATGCATTTAAATTCTGAAGAAAAAGTAGAAATCTTTGAGAAATACGGTAAGGGCAAGACTGATACTGGCTCACCTGAAGCTCAGATAGCATTATTCTCGGTTCGTATTGCTCATTTGACTGAACATCTTAAGTCAAATCACAAAGATTATACCACTGCGCGCGCTCTTAAGGCACTTGTAGGTAAGCGTCGTCGTCTTCTCGACTACCTGATCAGAAAGGACATCAACCGCTACCGTGCAATCATCGCCCAGAAGGAGCTTGGTATCCGCAAGTAAGCCCTGCGCTCTACTTAAAGATTACATTGCAAGGCCGTCGCATCAACAACAGCGACGGCCTTCTTGATTTTTATAGCTTAAAAATCAGCCCTTCACTTGCGCAATCCAAAAAAAATCAATACCTTTGCACTCGATTTTTTAACAAAACATTTTAAATTAACGTTTAACATGAACCATTACGAAACCGTTTTCATTTTAACTCCCGTTTTGTCTGATGCTCAGATGAAGGAAGCGGTAGACAAGTTCAAGGCAGTCATCACCGACAACGCCGGAGCTATTGTCAACGAAGAGAACTGGGGACTGCGCAAGCTTGCCTATCCCATCCAGAAGAAGTCGACCGGCTTCTACACACTTTTGGAATTTGACGCAAATCCCGAAGTAATCAAGAAGCTCGAAACTCAATTCCGTCGCGACGAGCGCGTTCTGCGTTTCCTCACATTCCGTCTTGACAAGTACGCTGAAGAGTACGCCATCAAGCGTCGCAGCCTGAGAGCAGCAAAAAATAATGCATCACAAGAAGTAAAGGAGAACTAAGACATGGCACAAGCTCAATCAGAAATCCGTTATCTCACCCCTCTGTCGGTTGACGTTAAGAAGAAAAAATATTGTCGCTTTAAGAGAAGTGGCATCAAGTATATCGACTACAAGGATCCCGAATTCCTCAAGAAGTTCCTCAACGAGCAAGGAAAGCTCCTTCCCCGTCGCATCACAGGCACTTCGCTCAAGTTTCAGCGTCGCGTGGCTCAGGCCGTAAAGCGCGCCCGTCACTTGGCATTGCTTCCCTATGTAACCGACTTGATGAAATAATCTTTAACGTTAAAGGAGACAATACATTATGAAAATTATACTTAAAGAAGACATTAACAACCTTGGATACAAGGACGATGTCGTTGAAGTAAAGAGCGGTTACGGCCGCAACTACCTTATCCCCCAGGGAAAGGCAGTCATCGCAACCCCCGCAGCCCTCAAGGTTCTTGCCGAGGATCAGCGCCAGCGCGCCCACAAGCTCGCCAAGATCAAGGCCGACGCCGAGGCAGTTGCAGCTTCACTTGAAGGAGTAGCCCTCACCATCGGAGCAAAGACAAGCGCAACCGGCACAATATTCGGTTCAGTCAACGCTCTCCAGATCGCCGAGGCTCTAGAGAAGCTCGGTCACAACATCGACCGCAAGCTCATCGTTCTCAAGGAGAATGTAAAGGAAGTTGGCAAATACAACGCTACCATCAAGCTTCACAAGGAAGTTTCAGTTGAGATTCCCTTTGAAGTAGTAGCCGAATAATCGGAATTTGACATAACGCTCATCAGCGGAGATTGCACAATGTTGCAATCTCCGCTATTTTTTTTACCGCCCTGCTGAACAATCTAAGCAAGTTTTTACTATCTTAGCGGATGATTTAATGCACATAATAAATCAATGGCCTGGTATTACGCACTGCTAATCGCCGCCTACGTTGGCACCATAATAAGCCTCGTAGCCGTCGTGCTATCGGAAAATCGCAATCCGGTAAAGTCGCTCGCGTGGATAACGGTGCTGCTGATGGTGCCGGTGCTCGGCGTCATCTTCTACATATTTTTCGGCCGAAGCCTGAAGAACACGCGCATGATCACACGCCGCAACCGCAGGCGACTGCGCAAGCGCGAGTCATTTCGCAGCATCGACATCAACACTATACCCTTCAGCGACGAGAGCATACAGCAGGTCAAGCTGGCGCAGACCCTGTCGGGAGCCATTTACTATCCAGGTAACAAAGTGGAGATATTCACCTCGGGCCAAGCGAAATTTGACTCGCTCATGGCCGACATCGAAAACGCACGGCAATACATACACCTGCAGTACTACATCTTCGACGACGACCGCATAGGCACCCGGATAGGCGAGCTGCTCATGCGCAAGGCGCGCGAAGGGGTCAAGGTGAGGATAATATATGACCACATAGGCTCCATAAAGACCAAAAACAAGTTTTTCAAGCAGCTTCGCGAGGCGGGCGTAATGGTCTATCCGTTTTTCCGCGTGACATTCCCCCACTTCGCCACACGCATAAACTGGCGCAACCACCGCAAGATAGTGATAATCGACGGCACCATAGGCTACATAGGCGGCATGAACATCGCCGACCGTTACATCTACGGCACCGGCGAAGGGCCGTGGCGCGACACACATCTGCGCATAACCGGTCCGGCTGTAGGCGCACTCCAATACTCATTTGCCGTCGACTGGAGCTTCATGGGTCAGCCGCTGCTTGAAGAAACCACCGATACCAACATTCCCGATGCACCGGGATTCACATCGGGCATACAGATGCTCACGAGCGGTCCCACAAGCCATTGGAGCAACATCGCAATGATGTTTCACAAAGCCATAGCGGGAGCGAAGCAGTGTGTCTACATCCAAACGCCCTACTTCCTGCCCACCGAGAGCCTGCTGCGCACATTGCAGACAGTGGCCTTGTCAAAAGTCGATGTGCGGCTCATGATCCCCGCCCGAAGTGACTCATCGATACTCACTTACGCCTCATTCTCCTACATCCAGGAGTGCCTGCGCTCGGGCATAAAGGTCTATCTCTACGAGCCAAGCATGATGCACGCCAAGACGGTGATCGTCGACGACGAGTTTGTGTCGGTAGGCTCCACCAACTTTGACTTCCGAAGCTTTGAATACAACTTCGAGAGCAACGTGTTCATATACTCCCACGCCGTCAACAGCCGCATGCGCGAAATATTTCTGGAGGACCAGAAGAAGTGCATGAGGGTAAGTTCCAACCAGTGGCGCAAACGCCCCGCTACACAAAAAGTCAAGGAGTCGCTCGTAAGGCTGTTAAGCCCCGTACTTTAGCACGGTCATATTGTCACATTTAACCCCGCTCCCCAATACTTGTTAACGTGGGATAACTTTTTTACGCAATTTTTTTCAGCAAAATTGTGGAACAACAATATTTTTTAGTACTTTTGTAAAAACTTGGAAATAATGGCAAGCGACCTGCAGCAAACACTTGACCGCATAAGCCGTAAAGCCCGATTGCTCACAGAACGCTACTCTATAGTTCTCAAAGAGAGAGATGAGGCACAGGCACGGATAGAAGAGTTGGAAACGACTGTTTACGACATGCGCAAGGAGATAGAAGAGCTAAACCGCAGAGTCGAATATCTGACCATTGTCACTACCGCGATTCCATCGCGCAAGGACATTGAGCTGAGCCGTGCCAGGCTTTCCGAGTTAGTGCGGGAAATCGACAGATGCATCTCCGAACTAAGCGAATGATGCAATGAAAGATAAACTGAATATAACTATACGCCTTGCCGACCTCGACCCGATGGCCATGTCGGTGAAGCTTCAGGAGGAAGAAATCGTTCGTTCAGCCGAGTATAACGTGAATCTCGTCTGGAGCAAATGGATGGAAGCCTACAAGAAAAACAAGACTTCAAAGGAAGTTCTGGCCATGGTGGCCTATCAGTTTGCCAAAATGTATCTTGAGCAACGCCAACAGTCACAGGCCACCCAAGAGGTTTTGACACAATTTGAGGACGAACTCGACCAAATGCTTCTGAAGGTCGAATGATATAGTTATCTCAGCTCTATCCCACAGTATTAGAGCGTATTAACCTGCACTTACAATTGTCACCGCATTCCATCGGGGATGTCGACAATTGAGGGTGCAATTTTTTTAACCATTTATTATATACCATTTTATGACATCATTATTAATATACGTCTTAGTGGGCATAGCGGCGGCCGTCATAGGTCTGGCCATAGGAGTGGCCATCCAGAAGTCATCGGCACGCAGCCAAGCCAAGACAATAATCGAAGAGGCTCAACAGGAATCGGAGATGATTAAGCAAAAGAAACTGCTCGAAGCACGCGAAGAAGAACTACAGATAAAAGCCGAAGCCGAAAAGCAAGCCAACCAGCGCTTGACTAAGATACAAGCGGCCGAAGCCCGAATCAAGCAGCGCGAACTGCAGCTTAATCAGCAGCAAGGCGACATAGCCCGCCGTCGCAACGAAAACGAAGCAATAAAGGCAAACCTTGACGCACAGTCACAAGTGCTTGAAAGCCAGAAGACCGAGCTCGACAAGCTCACCCGCACCGCTCAGGACACCCTGGAACACATATCGGGACTGTCGGCCGACGAAGCAAAGGAAAAATTAATCGAATCACTGCGTGACGAAGCCAAGACAGCAGCGGCCAGCTACATCAACGACATCATGGATGAAGCCAAGCTCACCGCCAACAAGGAGGCCAAGCGCATCGTAGTGCAGTCGATACAGCGCGTAGCCACTGAAACGGCTATCGAAAACTCGGTCACCGTGTTCCACATCGACTCCGACGAAATCAAAGGTCGCATCATCGGTCGCGAAGGCCGCAACATACGCGCACTTGAAGCCGCTACCGGCATTGAAATCATAGTCGACGACACCCCCGAGGCCATCGTACTTTCAGGATTTGACCCCGTGCGCCGCGAAATCGCCCGCCTCGCCCTGCATCAGCTCGTGGCCGACGGCCGCATCCACCCCGCCCGCATCGAGGAAGTGGTGGCCAAGGTGCGCAAGCAGATCGAAGAAGAAATCGTGGAAACCGGCAAGCGAACCGCCATCGACCTCGGTATCCACGGATTGCACCCCGACCTGATTCGCCTCGTTGGAAAGATGAAATATCGCTCAAGCTACGGACAGAACCTGCTCCAGCACTCACGCGAAACAGCCAACCTATGTGCAATCATGGCTTCGGAACTCGGCCTCAACCCCAAGAAGGCCCGTCGCGCCGGACTGTTGCACGACATAGGCAAAGTGCCCGACGAGGAGCCCGAACTGCCCCACGCACTGCTGGGTATGAAGCTCGCCGAGAAATACAAGGAAAAGCCCGAAATATGCAACGCCATAGGCGCCCATCATGACGAAATCGAGCAGACAACACTGCTTGCACCCATCGTACAGGTGTGCGACGCCATATCAGGCGCCCGTCCCGGCGCTCGCCGCGAAATCGTGGAAGCCTACATCAAGCGCCTCAACGACCTTGAGCAGCTCGCACTCTCCTACCCCGGAGTAATAAAGACCTATGCTATACAGGCCGGACGCGAGCTCCGCGTAATCGTAGGAGCCGACAAGATAGACGATGTCGAAACCGAAAAGCTGTCGGCTGAAATCGCTAAGCGCATTCAGGACGAAATGACCTATCCGGGCCAAGTAAAGATAACTGTAATCCGCGAAACTCGTTCGGTAAGCTTCGCCAAGTAATCTTTCATTAAGAGAGTACTATGGCAAAAGAATTTGACGACAAATGCCGTCGCGAGTTGTCGGAATGCGACCGATGCTCCAAGTGCACGGAAGGCAATTGCAGCAGCAAATGCGCTCCGCGAGGCAAGTTGCATTGTTACAACTGGCTCGATGACATTCCCGGCGGATATGCCGACTTCGACATGGTCGAGGTCCAATTCAAGAACACCCGAAAAGGGTTTTACAAAAACTCGTCCAACCTGCAGCTCTCCATCGGCGACATGGTTGCCGTAGAGGCTTCACCGGGTCACGACATAGGCATGGTGACGCTCACCGGACGCCTTGTGGCTATCCAGATGAAGAAAGCCAATGTGCGTCCCGATGCCGAAATACGCCGAATATTCCGCAAGGCAAAGGCCAACGACCTCGAAAAGTATGAAGAGGCCAAAGCCAAGGAGAACGACACGATGATACGTTCGCGCAAAATCGCCGAAAGCCTCAAGCTGAACATGAAAATCGGCGATGTCGAGTATCAGGGCGACGGCAACAAGGCGATATTCTACTACATCGCCGACGAGCGTGTCGACTTCCGACAGCTCATCAAGGTTCTTGCCGAAACATTTAAGGTGAGAATCGAGATGAAGCAGATTGGCGCACGCCAGGAAGCTGGTCACATCGGCGGTATAGGCCCGTGCGGACGACCGCTGTGCTGCTCGAGCTGGATGACCAACTTTGTGTCGGTGGCTACAAGCGCGGCACGCTATCAGGACATATCGCTCAACCCGCAGAAACTTGCCGGACAGTGTGCCAAGCTGAAATGTTGCCTCAACTTCGAGGTCGACACTTATGTCGAAAGCGTAAAGCGCATGCCTTCGCGTGAAATCGCCCTCGAAACCCTCGACAGCACCTACTATCACTTCAAGACCGATATATTCAAGCGCGAGATAACCTACTCGACCGACAAGTCGATGCCGGCCAATCTGGTGACTATAAGCGCCGACCGGGCATTTGAGGTGATCACAATGAACAAGCGCGGCGAGAAGCCCGAAAAGCTGGCATTGGAGGACAACGAGAAGCCCAAGCCGCCCAAGGAGTTTGTCGAGCTTGTTGGCCAGGACAGCGTGACTCGATTTGACAAAGCGAAGAAAAAGAAGCGCAAAAACGGCAATAACGCACCACAGCCCAATCAGCCCAAGGAGCGCAACAAGCAGGAGGGCGGCGAGCCCAAACAGCAGCAACAGCGACCGCCACGCCCGCCGAAGCCCAACGGCAATTCCAGCAAGGATGGAGGCGGCAACCGTCAGCCAAGGCCCGACAATAACGGTCAACGCCAGCAGCCCAAGCGTGACAACAAGCGCAATGACAATCGCCAGCCGCAACGTGACGGCAACAACAACCGTCGCGACAACGGCAACAAACCGTCAACTCAACCGAGCAATGACACACCTGCCTAAACTACTTTCCATAATAGCAATAATGACATTGTGTCTGGGAGCATGCGTTCCCGGGCACAATGATTTTAGTGAATTCAGGAATCTGCCTGCCGAAGGTTGGCTTTACGGCGACACAGTCAAATTCGTCCCGTCGATCGAGGACTCGACAGCAACCGGACTGCTCACCGTAGCAATACGCCACAACAATGAATATGAGTTCAGCAACCTGTGGTTGGAGATTACGCGCAACACCCCCGGAGGCGTCCTGCGGCGTGACACCGTAAATCTTGAGCTATCCGACATTTACGGGCGTTGGCACGGCAACGGTTTCGGCGCAAGCTACCAGTACAGCGACACGGTGGAATATCCCGCTTCGATAATAAACGGCTCTCCGCTAATGGTTCGACACATAATGCGTGTCGACACACTATGCGACATTGAACAAATAGGTATCACATTCGTTTCTCCTAAGAAATGACAACCACGGCTCCCCGAGGGCCAAAACCCAAAATTCAATTATGGAATTACATGCATTGACCCCGATTGACGAAATCAACCTTCGCATTGCCAAGATACGCAGCGCCATGATTCAGCAGAATCTTGACGCCATTCTCATATCCGACAATGCCAACATATACTATGTGACAGGCCGCGTGATAAACGGCTATGTCTACCTGCCGGCCGACGGTGATGTCACATATTTTATCCGACGCCCGCTTGAGCTGAAAGGCGACAACATCCACTACATCCGCAAGCCCGAGCAAATCGCCGAATACCTTGAGGCTAAAGGCATCGAGCAGCCGCGCAACCTCGGCCTCGAGCTGAGCGTGACCGACTACATGACCGTCGAGAGGCTGTCGAAGCTGTTTCCCTCCTCGACCATAAGCAATGCGTCGCAGGTTTTGCGTGTGTCACGGGCCGTCAAGACACCCTTCGAGCTGGAAATGCTGCGCCGTTCGGGCGTGAAACACGCCATGGTCTACAGGCACATCCCCAACCTCTATCAGGACGGCATGAGCGACATAGAGCTGCAGATAGAGATTGAGCGAGCATCGCGTCTTGAAGGATGCCTCGGACAATTCCGCATAAGCGGTGGGTCGATGGAGCTTTTCATGTGCAACATCCTCACCGGTGAGAATGCCGACACCCCCACCCCCTATGACTTTGCAATGGGAGGCGGAGGTCTTGACCCGTCACTGCCCGTAGGTGCCAACGGCACGATAATAAAGCCCGGCATGACCGTCATGGTCGATGCCAACGGTAACTTCACCGGCTACATGACCGACATGACCCGCGTGTTCTCGCTCGGCAATGTAGAGCCTCTCGCATACGAGGCCCATGAATGCTCGATAAAGATATGTCGCGAACTTGAAAAGCTCGGCACTCCCGGCACTCCGGCATCACAACTGTATGAACGCGCAATCGAGATTGTGACACAACACGGCCTTGAACACTACTTCATGGGCCATGCCCAGAAAGCAGGATTCATAGGTCACGGCGTAGGCATCGAGATAAACGAGCTCCCGGTAATAGCTCCACGCTCCAAGGACATCCTGCAGCTCAACAACGTGATTGCCCTTGAGCCAAAGTTTGTAATCCCGCAGATTGGAGCCGTAGGCATCGAGAACACCTACATCGTCACCGCAAACGGGCTTGAGCGCATAACCAATGCTCCCGAGCACATAATAAGTCTTGACTAACATCACCATTCAGTAAATGACCCCGTCACAGAAGATAGATACACCTCTCTTTCACTCAGTAGGCTCTATTGCCGATTCCATGAACCGCCAATGCTATGTCGTCGGCGGCTATGTACGCGACCTGTTCCTATGTCGACACTCCAAGGACATCGACTTTGTGACCGTAGGCAGCGGAATCGAGGTGGCCGAGGCTGTAGCCAAGCATCTCGGACGGGGAGCGCGATGTAACGTGTTCAAGAATTTCGGAACGGCGCAAGTGAAATTCAGGGACACGGAGCTTGAATTTGTTGGAGCGCGTCGCGAGTCCTACAGTCACGACAGCCGTAAACCCGTAGTTGAGGACGGTACTCTCGACGACGACCTGTCAAGGCGTGACTTCACTATAAACGCCATGGCCATGAGCGTAAATCGTGACAACTTCGGTGAGCTTATCGACCCCTATGACGGAGTCGGCGACCTCGACCGTCAGCTGATACGCACGCCCCTTGACCCCGACATAACCTTCAGCGACGACCCTCTGCGCATGATGCGCGCTATACGCTTCGCCACTCAGCTTGGATTCACTATCTACGATGAAACATTCGAGGCGATAAGCCGCAATGCGTCACGCATCAAGATTATATCCCACGAGCGCATCGCCGACGAGCTTATGAAGATAATGTCGTCGCCTGTCCCCTCGATAGGCTGGACGCTACTTATGAACTGCGGACTTCTCTCCTACATTCTGCCCGAACTTGAAGCGATGAAGGGAGTTGAAACGGTCAACGGCCGCGGACACAAGGACAACTTCTACCACACTCTTACCGTACTCGACAACGTGGCACGCAAGAGCGACAATGTATGGCTCCGTTGGGGTGCCCTGTTGCATGACATCGCCAAACCCGTGACAAAGCGCTGGGACGGAAAATCGGGATGGACTTTCCACAACCACAACTTCATCGGAGCCAAGATGGTTCCGCGCATATTCAGGAATCTGCGACTTCCGCTCAACGAGAAGATGAAATATGTGCAGAAACTCGTAGAGCTGCACATGCGTCCCATTGCATTGGTCGAAGACGAAGTAACCGATTCGGCCGTAAGGCGATTGCTCTTTGATGCAGGCGATGACATCGACGAGCTCATGACTCTGTGCGAAGCCGACATAACCTCCAAAAATCAGGTCAAGGTGCGACAGTTTCTCGACAATTTCGCACTCGTAAGGCGCAAGATGGTGGAGTTGGAGGAAAAAGACCGCATCCGCAATTTCCAGCCGCCGGTATCGGGCGAGGAGATCATGGAGATATACGGCCTGTCGCCTTCACGCGAAGTAGGACAAATAAAAGAGAGCATCAAAAATGCCATACTCGACGGAGTAATCCCCAACGAGCGTGACGCGGCCCTTGAATATATGCACCAAGTAGCCGCAAAAATGAATCTGCATCCCCTCAACCCTTAATATATAAACAAATGCTTACCGTATACTTTGCCGGAGGATGCTTTTGGGGCACCCAGCACTATTTCAAACAGATAAAAGGAGTTGTCAACACCTGCGTAGGATATGCCAACAGCACTATCCCCCATCCCACCTATCACGAAGTGTGCACGGGCATGACCATGGCCGTCGAAGGTGTAGAAGTTCAATACGATCCTGCCGTCGTGAGCCTCGAATTCCTAATCGAGCTATACTTCAAGTCGATTGATCCTACATCGCTCAACCGCCAGGGCGGCGACAAAGGCACACAGTACCGCACCGGCATATACTACACTAACGCCGAGCAGCAACACATCATAATCGACACGGTAAACCGTCTTGCCAAGGATTACGACCGCCCGGTAGTCGTGGAGATAATGCAGCTCAAGAACTTCTATCCTGCCGAAGAGTATCATCAGGACTATCTCGACAAGAACCCCAACGGATATTGTCACATCCATCCCGAGCTGTTTGAACTCGCCCGCAAAGCGAATATGCAGTAATACCCTACAGCTCCGCCCCCTACCCATATTGACGGCACCTCCGCCCCTTCTGCATCGTTGCCCGCTCCGGCAATGACAGGCTACTTGTTGTCCGCACCCCTCTACCGGTTCATTTTTAGTACCACTGCTCAAGGAACTTCCACTGCGCGGTGCCGCCGGTTAATTCCCGGTGGCAGGTTCTCCACCTCGTCTTTTACAGCCTCCATTTTATCAACCGCAATCGGCTCATAGCTGTGCTCGACAAGCAAGCCCGACATATAATTGTACTGACAATATAACAAATAGATAGTTTAAGTACCATAAAACAGCCATTTAAGTTGCAGGCGTTAATTATTCATGGTTATATTCTTTTGCGTTTATTTTCTTTTTTCAGTGGTCGACAATGAGATTGAGATAGAAGATAAATAGAAGTCAGGCCTATATTATTGGTTGGGACCAGTTTAGATGTATATATCTAAGGCTGAACCAAACCGTTTTCATATTACATATTGACATAAGCCCTAAAAAAATGTATATTTGCAATTGATTGAAAGAAGTTACATCACGACATTCTGAAGAAAAGAAGCGTTATGCTCTTATTGTAAACTGAAAAACGTAGGACTTTTCAAAAGGATGCAAGAGATAGCACAATGGCTCTCACACATATCACGTTGGTTACTATTGTTACATCTGCATCAATTAATTTCCTACAATCTTCAATTTTGATGTAGTATAGTTGCCCACGTTTTTAATTATATAATAGTTATGAACCGATTATTTTTGATAATATCATTCCTTGTAAGTCCATATGTTATATGGGCACAGACATTTATATCTGAAAATGATACTACAGCATTTGTTGAGTATAATGATGGCAAACAATGGGTTTATCGAATTATTGATGGGCTTACTGTGGGAATGGCT
This sequence comes from Muribaculum gordoncarteri, assembly GCF_004803695.1. Taxonomy (NCBI): domain Bacteria; kingdom Pseudomonadati; phylum Bacteroidota; class Bacteroidia; order Bacteroidales; family Muribaculaceae; genus Muribaculum; species Muribaculum gordoncarteri. The sequence goes on along the minus strand of NZ_CP039393.1, from coordinate 630,773 downwards.
AATGAAGAATTTAAAGATGATTATGGGAAATATTATCAGGTCTACTTTTTCATAAGCAATAACCGAGATTCAACTTTGACTTTTAATCCAGAAGAAGTTTTCGCAAATTTGTTGTCAAATAAAGGAGATACAATCTGTTTGGAAGTATATACCAATGAGAAATTTCAGAAGAAAATAAAAAAGGATCAAACATGGGCAATGGTATTGTATGGGCTTTCAGCAGGGATAAATGCAGCCTCGGCTGGTTATTCAACAACTTATACCACCTCATATTCTCCTAATGGATACGCATATACATCCATCAATCGTACATATGACGCAAAAGCCGCATACCACGCAAATATAGCAGCGGATATGCAAATACTGACATTGGGAAAGATGATGGACAACGATAGAGCAGTAAAGGAACAAGGATACTTAAAACTTAATACTGTTCATCCAGGAGATGCAATTGTTGGATACATGAATATAAAGCATAAGAAAGGGAAAAGATTGCTTATAGCATTGAATATTGGAGATAATACATTCTCATATCTATGGGATATAGAAAAAAAGAAGAAATAACACATACCAAATGGTTCAATATTTATATGCTAATAATATAAATGGCTCATTAGTCGACATCTCTAATGTCACACATGAAAATAGGGAAAGATACTATTGCCCGTCATGCGGCATAGAAATGAGTGCGGTTCTTGGGAATAAGCGAGAACACCATTTTAGACATAAGGGGGATTCGTGTAGTTATGAAAGTTATCTTCATAAGATTAGTAAATTGCTACTTAAATGGCGGTTTGACAATAATTATAAGTTTGAAATTGCTTATTATGTAACCCAAAACTGTCCTAATACAGACTGCTGCTTAAGAGATTCAAACTGCAATACCAATATTAAAGAATTACATATAATCAACCTTAAGGATTGCTATAATATTTGCGAAATAGAAGGGGCTTATAGTGGCTTTAGAGCCGATATTAAATTATCAAATTCAGATAAACCCGAAGCAACTCCACTGTTTATAGAAGTTGCAGTTACTCATAAATGTTCCCCTGAAAAAATATCATCGGGAGTGCCTATAGTCGAAATCTCGGTTACGAATGAACGAGATGTATTACACCCTTTAATAGAGCAGAAAACGACCGAACCTCTATTACATCAACATATAACTTTGTCTAACCCACAGTATATTGAAGAAAAAATCAAGTTTTATAATTTCGATAGGATTATTTATCCATGTAAACAACTTTCTCGTTTTATAATCTACAAAGACAGCAACGATTACATTCGGGGTGGAATAGAGAAATGCATTGGCTTATGTAACACTGTAATTGGGCAATATAATAAAGCCTCGCTATTTGAGATTCAATTTGATGATTCAAATCTTACGAAAAGGTATAAATATCATATTTGGTATTTTGGCATTTCTTTTGCCATTAAAGAAGGTATAAATATCCAAAACTGCAGAATATGTCGTAATTATAATTCTTGTGTAATAAAATTACCAACAAATAAAATTGATGTACGGACAAAAAAGCGGTTTTTTATAAATGTTCCTATTTCACAATTAAACGATAATCAGTTTAACACAACTCATCAAGCTAATAATTGCAGGAATTTTACATACAATGCACAGTTTATAACACAAATCCTTAACCATTTTAAGGATTTTAAGTATTGTGTAAGTAAACCGTATTTACCATATTCCAAAGGTTGACCTTTGAATCATTAGAGATACTTTCAGCATTGACTTGAAAATGCAGCTCGGAAAATTCCCTAATGAGCTAAGGAAATTCCGGATAGCGTAATTTCCTTGTTTACTGGAAACTGTAAATATTGTTGCACTCGGTAAATACTTAAATCAGCCGGCCTCGGTGTTCCCGTAATGGTCGGCTGATTCTTTGCAAAAGGTATGTCGTGCTTCTACTATTTTTTCAATGATGAAATCCATTTTTCGATTTCGTTGACAGATGCTCCGTTAAGGCGTCTGCCTTTAACGAAGTCGAGTGCAGGATATGCCGATTTGAGTTGTCGCACGCTTCCGTCAATAGAGGTTTCGCCTGAAGTGCAGAAAGTTATGATTTTCTTGCCTGAGAGGTCGTTGGATTCAATGAATGTATTGACGACGTGAGGAGCCTGATCCCACCATATCGGATAGCCGAGGTAAACAGTGGCAACATTGTCAAGATTTACCTTGCCGTCCTTAATTGCCGGACGCGCTGATCGGTCATTCATCTCTTTGGAAGAGCGGGAATTATTGTCCTGCCAGTCAAGGTCGGCCGAGGTATAGGGTTGTTCCGGCTCTATACGATATAGGTCGGCGCCGGTGGCCTGCGATATCTTTTTTGCAATAGCCTCGGTAGTACCCGTTTCAGAGTAATAAACTATCAAGGCTTTAGTATTTTCCTTATCCATATCAGATATATTGTTGTTTTGGGCGCATGAGCTGAGAAATATTGATCCAATCATCAGTAACGCGCAAATAAGTCGGTTCATCGTGATTCAAGTTTGTTGTATTCTTCGTCGTTGACCGGTTCAAGCCATACGTTTTCAGTCTTTTCGCCGGGTATTTCAAAAGCAAGATGAGCAAACCATGAGTCTTTTGCTGCTCCGTGCCAGTGCTTCACGTTGGCGGGAATGTGGACTACGGTGCCGGGGAGTATCTCCACTGCGGGTTTGCCTTCCTCCTGATACCAGCCGCGACCGGCAACACCAACAAGCATCTGGCCTCCGCCCTTCTCTGCTTTGTGTATATGCCAGTTGTTGCGGCACCCCGGCTCAAAAGTGACATTGAAAAACGGAATCTGTTCAGTGGATATGGGAGCAAGATAGCTGTTGCCTGTGAAATATTTGGCGTATGCGGTGTTAGGTTCGCCAATAGGAAATATCATTGTGCGGGCAAAGGCGGTTTTGGCATCTTCGCCCTTAATGTCATCGTTCCATACCTCCTTGGCGAGGTTGAACGCCGCCCACGCCTTAGGCCAACCGGCGTAAAAGGCTATGTGAGTGATGATTTCAGCAATCTCGGTGCGGGTTATGCCGTTCTGTTTCGCTGTCGTCAGGTGATATTTGAGTGAATTGTCGGTTATGCCCATCGATATGAGCGAGGTTATTGTCACGAGGCTGCGGTCGCGCAGCGAAAGGAGGTCGTTGCGGCTCCACACTTCGCCGAAAAGGATGTCGTCGTTGAGGTGGGCGAACTCCGGGGCGAAGTCACCAAGCTGCTGGTGACCTGCCGTTTGCGTCACCTTCGTGCCGCGAGCTGAGGGTTGAACTATTTTCTGTTGTGCCATAACGGATGTTAATGTCATTAATATAGAAACGATTGTAAAAAATATACGATTATTCATTGTCGGGTTACAAAGTTAATCATCTAAACCGGGTTTTAATCGCACTATCAATTATTTCAGATTACTCTTGAAAAACTGCTCTATATCGTCGTAAGGTATGACATCGAGGTTGTCATAGAGGTCGGTGTGATTAGCACCGGGGATAATCATAAGATGCTTGTTGTCGCCTTTAAGTCTTACGAATGCCTCCTCGCTGAAGTAACGGGAATGAGCTTTCTCGCCGTGAATAAGCAGCACCGGTGTGATGATATCTCCGATGAATGTATCGAGGGGCGTGTTGATAAATGACAGCGGCGTTGTCTTAGTCCATCCTGTGGAACAAGCCGGAGCACGGTCGATATATCCTCTTTCGGGTGACATGTAAAAGTCCCAGTAATCAAGCATAAACTGCGGTACATCGACAGGACACTCTTTTGGGAAACCGCCTACATATTCCGGCTTTCCGGCGATGGCATCGGCTGTACGCTGCGCGTTAATAGCAACCTTGGTCTTGTGCAGATCGGCGGCAGACATGGGGGCAAACTGATAACCATTGTGCATCTGCTCACTCATATTATACATTGTCGATGTCACGGTGGCCTTGATGCGGGTGTCGATAGCGGCCGCATTTAGAGCCATGCCTCCCCATCCGCAAATACCGATTACACCAATCCTATCGGCATCAACCTCCGGCAATGTCGCGAGATAATCTATAGCGGCCGAAAAATCCTCGGTGTTTATGTCGGGCGAAGCCGTGTTGCGGGGCTCGCCGCCGCTCTCTCCCGTAAACGAAGGGTCGAAGGCCATAGTCACAAAACCGCGCTCAGCCATAGCCTGCGCATATCGTCCCGACACCTGTTCCTTGACCGCGCCAAAAGGACCGGCAACAGCCAACGCCGACAGCTTGCCACTCATGTCCTCAGGTTCATAAAGGTCGGCAGCCAGTTCTATGCCGAAACGGTTGGTGAATGTGACTTTACGATGATTGACCTTGTCTATCTTCGGGAACTTCTTGTCCCATACTTGCGTAAGTTTCAGATTATCCATATCGTTATTTTCGATTTCTTTTGCTGTCACAGTGCCACACAGCGACAATAATATGACAGCAATAATTGTGAGTCTTATTTTCATGATGCAAAATTAGCCCCGTTGAAACTGTAATGAAAACCATAATTATGGGTTTTATGACCATTTTTCCGGTTCTGCGACAATTCCGAAAAATTGGTTACTTTACCCCGAAAGCAGATTTTTATAAGACGGTGTTTATTAGTAATTTTGCACTTGTAAATTAAAGCATTATGACAAACGAGATAAAGATTGACTCAATAAAGCGCCTCAATGAATACTATGAGTTTGAGCATCTGAATCCCATGATCACCGTAGGGCACTATAAAGGAGTCCTGGAACCGGGTGTCACGACTTACGAATTTGGGGTGTATGCAATATATATCAAGGAAACTAAAGGCTGCAAGCTAAATTACGGCCTCACGAAGTATGATTTCGACGAAATGTCGGTGACCTCATTCGCCCCCGGCCAGAAGGTCACATCAATCATGGAAGAGGGCATGATACAGCCCCGCTGGAGCGTACTGGCTTTCCATCCCGACTTTTTAGCCCGCACACCGTTGGGTCGGAAAATGTCGTCTTACGGATTTTTCTCATACAGTAGCAACGAGGCTTTGCATCTCTCCAAGGAAGAGGTGGAGCTATTGGGAACCGTTCTCTCGCTGATTGAAAGAGAGATGAAACACAGCATCGATCGTCACACCCGCTCCATCATCATATCGCATATAGAGGTTTTCCTTGACTATTGTCTGCGCTTCTACGAGCGGCAGTTCTATACGCGCGAGATCATAAACAATTCAGTCATAGAAAAATTCAGCGCTATGCTTGACAGCTATATTGCCGATGACATACAAGAGCATGGATTGCCCACGGTTGCTTATTTCGCCGACAAACTCAATCTGTCGCCGGGCTATTTCGGCGAACTGGTTAAGACAAGTACAGGGAACACCGCCAAGGACATGATTGCGGAGCGTCTTGCGGGTGCGGCGAGAGAGCTGCTCAATGACCTCACGCTCTCCGTCACGCAAATCGGCGACAGGCTCGGATTCGAGTATCCACAACACTTTGTACGTTTTTTCAAACGGCGCACAGGCCGGACTCCGAAAGAATACAGGGAAATATCCGCTAATTGATTTAAGAGGCGTATAGGGCAATCGCACTTACGCCTATTTGCGGGTCAATGAAATCATATCACTGTCATCAATCGACAGAATGTGCGATGACAACAACGCTCTAACGGCTTCGATTACATCATCTTCAGCATATCGCGACTCGGCTACGATATAGTCGAGAGAACGAGGAGCGTTACCTACCATATAGATGATGGAATCCTTAATCGACTGCTTGTCACCCTTTGTCAAACGGTTACGATTACGGGAACGGCACACATCACACTTTCCGCAGGGTGCCTCGGGTTTCTCGCCGAAGTAACGCAACATAACGTTGACTCGACAGTCATCGTCACCAAACGAGAACCGCTTCATCGCTTCAATGCGCTCCTTAAGGCGCTTGTACTGATCCTCATAGACACTTCGGGGCATATCGATATATTTTGGCAACTCGCGTGATGTAGTATAATATAAATAAGGAGTGCTCTTGCGAGGCACATACTGCAATATGTGCATGCGCGAAAGCTGAAGCATCGTTTCATACACTTTCTGTTCGTCGACATCAGCACGACGGGCGATAACCGATTCATTTATGTAGACAAAGTCGGCAAACAAGCCCGTGTAACTCCGCAACAGCATATTAAAGACGCGCTCGCCCGCTTCATCAAGCTTAACGGAGTACAATTCGCTTTTATTGGCCGTTATCATAACGCGCGACTGCATCGTCACCTCCTCGACAAATTCAAAGTACTGGGCCTGGGTGAGCAAGCGCATGGCACTTCGTGTGGTAAGCGGGGGCAAATCGTAGGTTTTCAGGAACAGTGCGAAATTGAACTCGTACACCGAATTATAACCGTCGCCAACCGCTACATTGACGAAATTTCCCGCCAGTTCATACACTCTGCGTATGAAATCCTTCGGAGGAAACATTTCGGAAAGCATCCTTGTAAGCCTGCCTTTGTCGGCACGTGACACAAGCAGAACAGCAAAAGCCTCTTTGCCGTCACGCCCGGCTCGGCCAGCCTCCTGATAGTACTCCTCAAGTGACGATGGTATGTCGTAATGAACCACGGTTCTTACATCGGGCTTGTCGATGCCCATTCCGAAAGCATTTGTGGCGACCATAACGCGCACGCCGTCGGTCTTCCAATTGTTCTGCTTTTCATTCTTTTCGGTTGCGTCAAGTCCGGCATGGTAGTAGTCGGCCGATATGCCGTTACGCACAAGCATATCGGCAATCTCCCTTGTGCGACGGCGTGACCTCACATATACAATAGCACTCCCCGATGTATTGGTAAGCACATTGATCAGCCGTCGCTCCTTGTCAAAGTCATTGCGCACAATATAGGATAGATTGTCACGCGAAAAACTGCGGGCGTAGACATTGCGCTCCTTGAAGCCGAGTTTGTCCATTATGTCATCGACCACTACAGGTGTAGCCGACGCCGTGAGCGCAAGAACCGGTATGTCGGGGAACAGCTCACGTATAAGACTTATCTTCAGATAGGATGGACGGAAATCATAGCCCCATTGCGATATACAGTGGGCCTCGTCGACAACAAGGAAACTTACATCCATCGAACGCAACTGGTCGATGAATGTAGCCGACTGCAGCTTCTCAGGTGACACATACATCAATTTGGCCTTGCCAAGACGGCATCGGTCAAGAGCCAGCCGGTGCTCGGCACGTGACAGTCCCGAGTGTAGACACACGGCTCGGATGCCCGCTGCCCTGAGGTTGTCGACCTGATCCTTCATTAACGATATAAGGGGGGTGACGACAACGGTTATTCCCTCGAATACCATTGCCGGCACCTGAAAAGTGAGCGACTTTCCCCCTCCGGTAGGCAGCAGTCCGAGAGTGTCACGCCCGTCAAGGACCGACATGATTATCTCCTCCTGCCTTGGACGGAAAGAGTCGTAACCCCAATATCGCTTGAGGATGTCATGGATGAGAGCCCGCTTCACTCGGTGACTACCCTTATCTCCTTTACTTGAAGCTGAATCGAGTTAGAGGAATTCTGATGCTTGTTCTCCTCTATCGTATAGCAGATGTCAAACGGCTTGCGTGCATGGATATGTTCAAAGTACTTGCCCATATTGAACGCGATACCGTTCATGACCTTTCCCGATGTGTTGTCGACAAGCTCAAGCTTGATGTGCTCAAGGTGCTTTCCTACAAGCTTGCTTGTTCCGAAATCGAGTACACCGCGAGAGCAGAACACCGGTTTCTGATTGCCGGGACCGAAGGGATTGAACTTACGCAGCAGTCCCAGGAATTCGGGCGTTATCTCGGCAAACGTGAGGTAAGCGTCGATGTCGAGTTGAGGCGTCAACTGCGAAGGCAGTATGTTCTGTGCGACATACTCCTCGAAACGGCGTCGGAATTCCGGGATGTTCTCCTCCTTCATCGACAGTCCCACGGCATAAGTGTGTCCGCCGAAGTTCTCAAGAAGGTCACGTGACGCTTCGATGGCGCTGTACACATCAAATCCCTGAACCGAACGCGAAGAACCGGTGGCAAGACCGTTGGAGAGCGTCAACACAACCGATGGCTTATAGTAAAGCTCGGTAAGTCGCGACGCAACGATGCCTATTATGCCCTTATGCCAGTCCTTATTGTAGATGACTATCGATTTTTTGTCATTCAGCAATTTGTCGTGACTCTCGATTATGGCATTGGCCTCCTCGGTTATGCGCTTGTCAAGTTCCTTACGGTCTTTATTATACTGGTCGATGTTCTTGGCCTTCTGATAGGCCTCGGCGAAGTCACGCGACACAAGCAGTTCCACGGCCTCGCGACCGCTCTGCATACGACCCGAGGCATTGATGCGCGGCCCTATCTTGAAGATTACATCGCTGATGGTGATTTCACGGTTGTTGAGCTGACATATCTTTATTATCGCACGCAATCCCACATTAGGATTTGAGCTGAGGCGCTTCAATCCCCAATAGGCCATTATGCGATTCTCGCCCACCATGGGCACTATGTCGGCGGCAATACTTACTGCGACAAGGTCGAGCATGCCCTCAAGTTCATTGGACTTGATGCCGTTGCTCATCGAAAACGCCTGCATGAACTTGTAGCCCACACCGCAACCCGACAGATGGGGACACGGATAGGTACTCCCCTCAAGCTTGGGATTCAGTATGGCCACAGCAGGAGGCAGTTCCTCGTCGGGCACGTGATGGTCGCATATTATGAAATCGATACCGAGTTCACGCGCATACTTGATCTCTTCTATCGCCTTTATTCCACAATCGAGGATTATGATGAGCTTGACCCCCGAAGCGGCGGCCTCGTCAATAGTCCTGATTGAAATTCCATACCCTTCATCGTAACGAGTGGGTATGTAATACTCAATGTTGGAGTAAAAATTCTGAAGGTATTTATAGACCAATGCCACCGATGTTGTGCCATCGACATCATAGTCGCCAAACACCAGAATCTTCTCCTTTGACCCCATGGCTCTGTTAAGCCTGTTTACAGCTTTATCCATATCGGGCATAAGGAACGGATCGTGCATATTTTTCAACGACGGATGAAAGAAACGCTCAGCCTCTTCCACCGACGATATGCCACGCTGAACCAAAAGCTCGCTAATAGGAGGACAGTTGGCGTAACGCGACGCCAATTCCGTCTCTAATTTTTGTTCTTCTGTAGTAAGGGGTAAGTAATTCCATTTACTTATCATTTATGTTGTTATTTATTTTTGGCGTAGAAGAGGCCGCTGTAAACAACGGCTGCAAGAAGAGAGAGCATAATATAATGAAGCCGGCCGTTCATCGTGAGCATGAGGAGAGGCACGAAAACCGACTTGGGGATATAACGCAAATATAGCCATTTCTTTTTAAAAAATGGCTATATCGACATTGTTTTATATTAATTTATATTTTCAAATTCTAACTATTGATATGGTTGAGATGCACATCCATTTGAGGGAATGGGAAGTGGAGGCCCTTTTCAGGAAGTTCCTTGTAGAAGCGCTCATTCATCTCATAGAAGACTCCCCAATAGAATTCGGAGCGTGTCCAGGCGCGCACCGTTATGTCGATGCTGCTTGAGTTCAATACGCCAAGTGCGACAAACGGCGAGCGGTCGGCCTTGGGCAGCATCTCAAGAGTCTTGGCATGCTCGGCATCGATCCTGTCGGAGATGACGGTCACTTTCTTACGGCTGCTGAAAACCCGCTTAATCCAGCTCTTCTTCTCAACAGGCTCGACAGCTGCCTCCGATTCCGCGTCACCATTGTCGGATGTTTCTTCGATCTCCTTACGGTCGGCACGCATCTTGCGGTCGTCCTCGACATACTTAACCACAATGCGATCATCGCTCCTGAGCATATCGAGAATCGCAGCCTTTGCGACATCCACATCATCGCCGTAAGCTATCGACACCGACCAATCGACACGACGATACTCCTCCTTGGAGTAGTTGTTGATTGAGCTTGTCGACAATCCGCCGTTAGGTATGATTATCTGCTTATTGTCGGGCGTGTTGATTATGGTGCTGAATATCTGAATCTCCTTGACGATTCCCGAATAGCCCTGCGCCTCGATGTAATCACCGATTTTATAGGGCTTGAGGAGCAATATCAGCACTCCTCCGGCAAAATTCTGCAATGTTCCGCTTAACGCCAAACCCACGGCAACACCGGCCGATGCAAACAGCGCGAGGAACGAGCTCGTTTCGATGCCGAGGATGCCGACCACCGTCACCACAAGAATGAAATAGAGCACTATGCGTATGAGGCTCAGGACAAACGTGGCGAGCGAACGGTCAATCCGCCGCCTTATAAACACCGACGATGTTATGTTATAAATCTTGGTGATTATAAACTTTCCTACATAGAATACGAGTATGGCGATAGCCAGGTGTATGGCAAAATCGACCAATCCGCTCACAAGCCGATTGATTAAATCATCAAGCGACATGCTTTCAAGCGTCTTCATGCCTTTGTCAAATCCGGAAATCGAATCGGTAGGAGCAGGCGTGACTCCCCCGCCGGCAACCATTCCGCCGGCCATCATATCTTCAACATTTACGATCATACAGTCACTTTGCGTTCAACAATGTTACATCAGCGAGTGTGCCGAGAAAGCCGGGATGACAACATCGTCACTCCATTCCAAATCAAAATAGCCATAATTGTCGGCCTTTGAGATTCCCTCTTCATCCGCTTTGACTATATAACTCGACACTCCGCTGCAATGTTCAAGCTTCAGTGAATTCCACATGTAATCGGTGGCCTCTTTATATATTACAAAATCATCCATGGCCGACTGAAATTCGCTTTGAAGCGATGCATTATCAGTGAGTGAAAGCGCGTAATAACCCAAATCGTAGTATTTGTCACGGAATTTATTGCCCACACCGTAGCCCTGCGGGGTATAATCATCAGGCAATGTAAGATTTTCAAGCATTATGTTGCGCGTAGCATTGGCCACACGGTCAATCTTGGACATGTCATACACTGAAATCGTACAGCTGCGGTATTTGCCGCTCTGGACATCATAATAATCGAATGTGTTACGTGCCGCACCCTTAAGATCAGGCACAAGCTCAAAGAAGCATCCCACATTAAGATTATAGGGCATTCCGTCGCTCGGAATCTCGGTAGGTGACGCTACTACATAGTCGGTGATTCCACGCAGCTCATAGAGGGTTTCGATATTTCCCATGTAACAGCAGTCAAAGTACATGAAGCTGAAATGCTCGCCTCGCAAAGCATCGGCAAGTTCGGGAATCGACATCTCGGCACCTCCGGTACTGTTTTCAACGCCCCATGAACGATTCTGCGGAGCCGACACCGAAGGCTTAAGCCATCCGCTCGAATGGCTCCACATGACAAGAGCGTAATCATTGGCCGGAGCAAGTTGGTGCATATCGGCCATGACACGACGCATAGTCGACACCGTTACCGACGATGTCACATCATCGTAGGTTTTAAGCGTGACAATGCCGTCGGGAGTTATCTCGCGCAATTCAGGCGTCAGGCCCGATGCATAGTAAACCAAAAGTCGTCCGTCATTTTTCAATCCGCCGTTACGTGCGGCAGTCAGCATCTCCTTTAAATCACTCTCTCCAAAAGAATACAGACTGTTATCCGAAACCATATAGACAAGCAGAGTGCGACTGCTCTCTTTCTTCACTTCGGGACCGTCATCATCACTACAAGAAACCAAACAAAAGGAAATGATTAATGATAATAGCAATTTCAATTTCATAATATACAAAGTTACTAATTCTTTTTATTAGCAATTCTAAAAAATGACTAAATATGTAAACAATAGCCATCTATAAACAAAAATAGCCGTATATTTGCAGGTCAAACCTCAATAATATGCGCAAATCAATCATAGCCACATTGCTGTCGGCCACAATGGTATCGGTGCCTGTAACAGCTCTATCCGACACTTATTTCGACCTTATGGGAGATGCCGACAAAGCCATATCCGAAGGTAAATGGCTGGAAGCCGAAAAGAGCCTGAAGGACGCTATGGCACTCGATCCCGAGAATCCGTCAAACATCCTGCTAATGTCCAATCTCGGACTCGTTCAATTCTATCTCGGGCAGGACAGCGCAGCCATAGCAACATTAAGTGACGCTCACAAGCGAGCACCCGTATCGGTGACGGTGCTGAAAAACAGAGCGGAAGTGTATCTCGCACTCGGCCGTGACTCATTGGCCTATAACGACTATTCAAAAATAATAGCACTTGACACCACGCTGATAGAACCGCGTTACATGCATGCGGTGATGTCACTGCGATATGGCGACTATGCAACTGCACAGAATGATTGTGACGCACTGAACCGCATGTCACCGGGCAGCGATGAGGCCAACACCGCTTATGGAGCATTGTACACTGCAACCGAGCAGTGGGAAAAAGCGATTCCCTACTACAGCGAGCTTATAAAGAAGAAACCTTCAGCCGACCTGTACAGCGCACGCGCGGTGTGTTATCTTATGACTCAAAAGCTAAACGAAGCGTCGGCCGATATAGCCGCAGGACTTGAGCTTGATCCCGACAACGGAGAGCTTTATCTTTATCGCGGTTACCTTAACAAGCTGCGTTACCGTAAGGACGATGCCCGAAATGATGTAAGAAAGGCTTTCGAGCTTAGCGAAAAAGAATAACTCTAACCCCCAAAACGGGGCACATCTATAAACGACAAAGCAACCACCTCGGTTGCTTTTCTTATTTATGGCAATCTGTTTGCTGTAATGGCATGGGGATAAAAAGAATCAGGCCGACTGCGATGTGCAGTCGGCCTGATTGTGAAGGGGGCGGTTACCTACTCTCCCACTTTCGCAGTACCATCGGCGTGGCGGGGTTTAACTTCTCTGTTCGGAATGGGAAGAGGTGGACCCCCCGCGCTGTCACCACCTTAGTTTTTCTCTTTTTCCTGTCGTCGCCATCTCTTAGGCGACCGGTGTGGTGGAGGAAGCGGACTTCCTGAAAGCTGATACGGGTCTTCGACTCAATCGAAGCCTCGGACTGTGCACTGCGACCGTCCCGCGGCGGCGTGGCCTGCGGAACCTTTGCATTGAGCACGGGGACTTGCGTCCCGGAAAGGGTTCGGGCGATTAGTATTGCTCGGCTCTGGACGTTGCCGCCCCTGCACCTGCAACCTATCTACGTCATCGTCTTTGACGGCCCTGTGTGGAAATCTTATCTTGGGGAGGGCTTCGTGCTTAGATGCTTTCAGCACTTATCCTGACCAGACGCGGATACCCGGCGGTGCACCTGGCGGTACAACCGGTAAACCGGAGGTCTGTCCAACACGGTCCTCTCGTACTAGTGTCGGAGCCCCGCAAATTTCCTGCGCCCACAGCAGATAGAGACCGAACTGTCTCACGACGTTCTGAACCCAGCTCGCGTGCCACTTTAATAGGCGAACAGCCTAACCCTTGGGACCTTCTCCAGCCCCGGGATGTGACGAGCCGACATCGAGGTGCCAAACCACTCCGTCGATATGAGCTCTTGGGAGGGATCAGCCTGTTATCCCCGGAGTACCTTTTATCCTTTGAGCGATGGCCCTTCCATGCGGAACCACCGGATCACTATGCTCTAGTTTCCTACCTGTGCGACTTGTGAGTCTCCCAGTCAAGCACCCTTGTGCCATTACACTCTGCGGCCGGTTACCAATCGGCCTGAGGGTACCTTTAGAAGCCTCCGTTACTCTTTTGGAGGCGACCACCCCAGTCAAACTACCCACCAAGCAGTGTCCTCGATTGCCGAGTTAGAGACCAAATGTGCGAAGGTCAGTATTTCAACGTCGGCTCCACAGGGACTGGCGTCCCTGCTTCGCTGCCTCCTGACTATCCTACACATCGCACACCCGGTCACAGTGCTAAGCTGCAGTAAAGGTTCACGGGGTCTTTTCGTCCCGCTGCGGGTAATCGGCATCTTCACCGATACTACAATTTCACCGAGCTCATGGTTGAGACAGTGTCCGGATCATTACACCATTCGTGCAGGTCGGAACTTACCCGACAAGGAATTTCGCTACCTTAGGACCGTTATAGTTACGGCCGCCGTTTACCGGGGCTTCAATTCAACGCTTCTCTTGCGATGACGTCTCCTCTTAACCTTCCGGCACCGGGCAGGTGTCAGGCCATATTCTTCGTCTTTAAACTTTGCATGGCCCTGTGTTTTTGTTAAACAGTTGCCTGGACCTATTCTCTGCGCCCCTCCCGGGGGAGGGAACCCCTTATCCCGAAGTTACGGGGTCAATTTGCCTAGTTCCTTAACCATGATTCACTCGAGCGCCTAAGTATGTTCTACCCGACCACCTGTGTCGGTTTGCGGTACGGGCCCGTCACGGATTGCTTAGCGGGTTTTCTCGGGAGCATGGTTACCACCGCTATCCGCTTGCCCGGGGGCTCGCGGTACTATCCCGTTTCACCAGGCGGCGCGTACTTTACTACGCCGCCTATAGCTACGCGGTTCAACGCACTATTCCGTCAGTGCGCGGGTGTGTCACTTCTCCGTCGCCGCATCGCTCCGCGCCGGGGTGCCGGAATGTTGACCGGCTGTCCATCGGGTCCGCCGTTCGGCTGCCCCTTAGGTCCCGACTGTGCCTGAACCGATTAGCGTTGTTCAGGAACCCTTGGTCTTTCGGCGGGGAGGTTTCTCGCCTCCCTTGTCGTTACTTATACCTACATTTGCTTTTCCGATGCCTCCAGCACGCCTTGCGACGCACCTTCAAGGGCCTACGGAATGCTCCCCTACCAATGCCGCTCTAAGCGACATTCCACGGCTTCGGCAGCGGGCTTATGCCCGATTATTATCCACGCGGGATCACTCGACTAGTGAGCTGTTACGCACTCTTTAAATGAATGGCTGCTTCCAAGCCAACATCCTAGCTGTCAAGGCAATCCCACCTCGTTATGGTCTTCAACTTAGCCCGCATTTGGGGGCCTTGGCCGGTGGTCTGAGTTGTTCCTCTCTCGGACGCGGACCTTAGCACCCGCGCCCTCACTCCCGGGATTCGTGCCGCGGCATTCGGAGTTTGTCAGGACTTGATAGGCGGTGAAGCCCTCGCATCCTATCAGTCGCTCTACCTCCGCGGTACATGTCCCGAGGCTGCACCTAAATGCATTTCGGGGAGTACGAGCTATCTCCAAGTTTGATTGGCCTTTCACTCCTACCCTCAGGTCATCCGAAAGCTTTTCAACGCTTACCGGTTCGGTCCTCCAGATGGTGTTACCCATCCTTCAACCTGCCCGAGGGTAGATCACTTGGTTTCGCGTCCACCTCCGCCGACTCAGCGCCCTGTTAAGACTCGCTTTCGCTTCGGCTCCGTGCGTCCTCGCACTTAGCCTCGCCGGCGACGGTGACTCGTAGGTTCATTATGCAAAAGGCACGCCGTCACCACATTACGTGGCTCCGACCGCTTGTAGGCACATGATTTCAGGGTCTGTTTCACTCCTCTGTTCGAGGTTCTTTTCACCTTTCCCTCACGGTACTGGTTCGCTATCGGTCTCTCGGTAGTGTTTAGCCTTGCGAGATGGTCCTCGCGGATTCACGCAGGATTTCTCGTGTCCCGCGCTACTCAGGTGCCGCCCTTGTCGCGTTCACGCTTTCGGGTACGGGGCTGTCACCCTCTCCGGCCCGGCTTTCCAGCCGGTCCCCCTAGCGTTCGCGCGTCCTTGACGGGCGGTCCTACAACCCCCGGTGCCGCCTCGACGGCCCGGGTTTGGGCTCCTCCGCGTTCGCTCGCCACTACTTGCGGAATCATTGTTATTTTCTCTTCCTCCGGGTATTGAGATGTTTCAGTTCCCCGGGTTCGCCCCCGGCCAGAAGCCGGGTGCCGGAATCGCTTCCGGCGGGTTGCCCCATTCGGAAATCCGCGGATCAATGGGTATTTGCCCCTCCCCGCGGCTTATCGCAGCTTATCACGTCCTTCTTCGCCTCCGAGAGCCAAGGCATCCTTCATGTGCCCTTGTCTCCTTTCCTTAGAGTTTATTTTTTTCGCCTACTCAATCTGTCGCATCGTATATGCATACCTAATGCTTTGATTTCGTCATTTGTTTCACTCGTATCTTGATTCTGATTACTCAGAATCGCTTCCAGCATGTCAATGTCCTCTTCCTTTATCGTAGTCCCTGGCAGAGTTGAACTGCCGACCTCTACATTATCAGTGTAGCGCTCTAACCAACTGAGCTAAGGGACTGCACTTCAACCTCCGTCAAGGAGGATAATGCGTTATATAAAACAATAGACGAAGCAGTACCGAAGGGATTGTCCACTCGGTCGTGCGTTAGCCTCCGTTTTCTCCAGGGGAACCGAGCTCGCGCTCCGCTCCAGAAAGGAGGTGTTCCAGCCGCACCTTCCGGTACGGCTACCTTGTTACGACTTAGCCCCAGTCACCGGTTTTACCCTAGGGCGCTCCTTGCGGCAGCGCACTTCAGGCACCCCCGGCTTCCATGGCTTGACGGGCGGTGTGTACAAGGCCCGGGAACGTATTCACCGCGCCGTGGCTGATGCGCGATTACTAGCGAATCCAGCTTCATGGAGTCGGGTTGCAGACTCCAATCCGAACTGAGACAGGCTTTCGGGTTCCGCTCCCTGTCGCCAGGTGGCTTCCCGCTGTACCTGCCATTGTAACACGTGTGTCGCCCCGGACGTAAGGGCCGTGCTGATTTGACGTCATCCCCGCCTTCCTCGCAGCTTGCGCCGGCAGTCTCGACAGAGTCCTCAGCCTAACCTGTTAGCAACTGTCGATGGGGGTTGCGCTCGTTATGGCACTTAAGCCGACACCTCACGGCACGAGCTGACGACAACCATGCAGCACCTCGACACAGGCTCCGTAGAGCCGACCCCTTTCAGGACCGTTCCTGTGTCGTTTGAGCCCGGGTAAGGTTCCTCGCGTATCATCGAATTAAACCACATGTTCCTCCGCTTGTGCGGGCCCCCGTCAATTCCTTTGAGTTTCACCGTTGCCGGCGTACTCCCCAGGTGGAATACTTAACGCTTTCGCTGTGCCACCCAGGGCTCATTCTCCCCGGACAGCTAGTATTCATCGTTTACTGCGTGGACTACCAGGGTATCTAATCCTGTTCGATACCCACGCTTTCGTGCTTCAGCGTCAGTTGGGCGCCGGTATGCTGCCTTCGCAATCGGAGTTCTGCGTGATATCTATGCATTTCACCGCTACACCACGCATTCCGCATACTTCTCGCCCACTCAAGACCGTCAGTTTCAACGGCGGGCGGAGGTTGAGCCCCCGTATTTTACCGCTGACTTGACAGTCCGCCTACGCACCCTTTAAACCCAATAAATCCGGATAACGCTCGCATCCTCCGTATTACCGCGGCTGCTGGCACGGAGTTAGCCGATGCTTTTTCTTCGGGTACTCTCGACCCCGCCACGCGTGGCGGAATTTGCTCCCCGACAAAAGAGGTTTACAACCCGTAGGGCCGTCATCCCTCACGCGACTTGGCTGGTTCAGGCTCGCGCCCATTGACCAATATTCCTCACTGCTGCCTCCCGTAGGAGTCTGGTCCGTGTCTCAGTACCAGTGTGGGGGACCTTCCTCTCAGAACCCCTAGACATCGTCGCCTTGGTGGGCCGTTGCCCCGCCAACTAGCTAATGTCACGCATGCCCATCCGTTGCCGGAATCGCTTCCTTTGGCCGCAGGGCCATGCAGCCCCGCGGCATTACGCGGTATTAGACGGGATTTCTCCCGATTATCCCCCTGCAACGGGCAGGTCGCATACGCGTTACTCACCCGTGCGCCGGTCGCCGGCGGCAAGGATTGCTCCTCGCCCCGATGCCCCTCGACTTGCATGTGTTAGGCCTGTCGCTAGCGTTCATCCTGAGCCAGGATCAAACTCTTCGTTGTTTGTATCTTTTTTTTTATTTTTTCTGTGTCTTGACGGAAACGCTTTCCATCTCGACCCCCTGGCCGGAGTGTTGTGCTATCGCAGAATTGACAGAGTGGCAATCATGTTTAACATGACCCTTCTCTTGTACTACTTCTTGTCTATTGTAATAATTTCAATGTCCTCGCTCTCTCGGGCTTTCCGGGAAAAGCGTTGCAAAGTTACAACGTTTTTTTCATTCCCGCAAACTTTTTATTCAAAATTTTGTTGCCGCCCTTCCGGAGCGTCCCGGCCTCCGCCGGATGACCGCTTTCTCAAAAGCGAGTGCAAAGTTACGCCCTTTGTCCGTAACCACCAAATTTTTTCACCACTTTTTTAGCCGAAATCCCAAACAAATTCACAACCACCTGTGAATCAACACCCGCAAAACACAAAAAAAATCAAGGTCGCCATCCAATGACAACGACCTTGAAAAAAAACGGTATATAAAATAAAGTACTATTACATGACTCCGCGCTCACGAAGACGAAGCTGCCAAGCCCATGCCGAACGCATTGTGTCCTCAATCGGAGTTTCAGCTTTCCAGCCAAGAACCTCATTTGCATAGGCGGGATTAGCCCACACCTGCTCAATGTCACCGGCACGACGGGGAGCGATCTTATAAGGAACCTTTACGCCCGTAGCACGTTCAAAAGCATTGATGAGCTCCATAACCGACAGGCCGTTGCCGGTTCCGAGGTTGAATATCTCAATCTTTTCGGGGCTCTTGTCCTCAAGCATACGCTCTACAGCGATGACATGAGCACGCGCAAGGTCTACAACATCGATGAAGTCACGGATGCAATAACCGTCGCGGGTATTGTAGTCATTGCCGAATACGCTAAGCTCCTTGCGCACGCCAATGGCGGTCTGAGTCAAATAAGGGATGAGATTCTGGGGAACTCCGTTAGGCAATTCGCCGATTTCGGCGCTCGGATGAGCTCCAACCGGATTGAAGTAACGAAGTATGATGCTCTTGAAAGGCGCTCCGGCGTTGATTACATCAGTTATAATCTCCTCCGAAATCTGCTTTGTGTTGCCGTAAGGCGAAGTGGCCTTCTTGATGGGAGCGGCTTCGGTCACGGGATTAACATCAGGCTCGCCGTACACTGTACATGACGAAGAGAATACAATGCCCTTTACGCCACGCTCACCCATAAGGTCGAGCAGATTCATGAGCGTGTTAAGATTGTTGCGATAGTAGAGAATAGGCTTCTGCATGGATTCGCCCACGGCCTTGCTTGCAGCAAAATTGATTATTCCCTTGATTCCGGGATACTTGTCAAACAGAGCTGTGAGAGCGGCCATGTCGGTGCAATCAGCCTCAACAAACTCAGGGCGGATGCCGGTAATACGCTCAATCCCGTCAAGGACCTCCTTGTTGGAGTTTGACAGATTATCCACTATAACTACAGGATAGCCCGCTTTCTGGAGCTCAACTACGGTGTGCGAACCGATGTATCCGGTTCCACCCGTAACCAAAATCATATCCTTCTTCATGACTGTGATAGGTATATTATAAAATTGTATAAGTTAATGTCTACATGGTTTATTATTTGGATCGATGCAAAATTAAGAAAATTTCTTATTCACACCAACATTTATCACCCTCATTATACATTGGCGACAATCAAATTCCAATTCGAGGCAAGAGCCGCCGTTACGCAGCGTCAACGGCGAAGGCATTCGCGACTCACCATTGTCACGCAGGCAGCATCCGAGCTCCCTGCGCAGACAATAACGCGTAGTCATGACAACGCGACGGCCGGGCTTTGACTTCCCCACCTCCAACGCCTGCTCGCCCAACTTTGCACCGTGCTGCTCATAGAAGTCACGCGCCTTGTCGTTGGCCACATTATCATGATAGGAGAGCACTCCGTTGCCGGGGAACTTCGCATCAGGAATCTCATCGCGCCTTCGGTCGACCTCGTATCGAATTCGATTGGCCGAATCGAGCATCGAAATCGCACGGCGGCGCAGCTCGGCCAATTTTGACACGGGGACAAACAGATCACCGAGCAAGTCGTCAAGCCCTTTCAATACATATATAGTACCGCCCAACTTTCCGAGTGCATTGCGACGCGCCGCCTCCTGGGGAGTGTTGGCGGGCTGCATCTCATCCATGTCGAGCGTCACAGCGACACCGTTGCCTCGCTCGTCGTCCACCTTCAGCACTATGCCGCGTGACGAGCGGCTCAACGCCATCGTCACCCCGATACTGCGCGTGGCACTGTCACGGGAAAGCACATCATCAAAAGCCTTGTCGCTGTTGCGATACAGCACCGTGCCGGGAGTGACATCAACTTTCGACGCCGGAAATAGCCTCTCGCCCTCGGCACGGTTAAGCCGGAACCCAACAAAGCTGTTGCGCGAATCAAAATACCCTAATCCGTCACCATTGCTCAACGCGCAATCAAGCGACGCAATCAGACATCCGGGTTTAACCGCCTTGACAACACCAACACGCTCACCCTGCGACTTTGGAGTATAGATTGAGGCAATTGACAGCCGGGAATTGGCTCCGTCGATGAAGTAACGCGTGAATCCACGGTTGAAACTCTTGTCGAGCTGAGGGGCAAAAGAGTGACGCACCTCACCCACGGAACTTCTGACATATTTTCCGCCGGATGACGCAATCACCTCGTTAAGCTTTCTGTGATAATAGGCCACTACATTTTTCACATAGGACGCATCCTTCAGCCTACCCTCTATCTTAAACGACGAAACGCCCGCATCAAGCATACTCTCGATTCGGTCGCTCAGATTAAGGTCACGCAGCGAAAGCAGATGCTGTCCGCGGCGACGACAATTTCCGGCTCCGTCATACAGGTCAAAAGGCAAACGACATATCTGGGCGCACTCCCCCCTGTTGGCGCTGCGCCCTTTTAGCGAATAGCTCGCCTGACAGTCGCCGCTGTAGCTCACACAAAGAGCCCCGTGTACAAACGACTCCAACGGCACATCGACAGCCTCATGGACCGCACGTATTTCATCGAGCGACATCTCGCGAGGCAGCACAATTTGGGAAAATCCCACATCCTGCAGGAACCGAGCCTTTTCAGGAGTGCGGGTGTCGCACTGCGTACTTGCATGCAAAGCAATCGGAGGCAAATCGAGCCTCAGCACGGCCATGTCCTGCACAATCACGGCATCGACACCTATACGATATAAATCCTTAATGAGATTCTCCACACGATGAAGCTCATCATTATATATAATAGTATTGACCGTCACGTAGACCTTGGCAAGGAAAGAGTGGGCAAAGTTGACTACCTTAGCTATATCCTCAACCGAATTGCCGGCAGCCGCACGAGCCCCGAACGCATCGGCACCCATGTACACTGCATCGGCTCCATGCTTTATCGCCTCAATTGCTATATCGGAATTACGGGCGGGTGCAAGAAGCTCTATCTTGCGCAATGGCTTATAAGTCGTCATCTGGATTCAATGTTTTGCCCACAAAGATACAAATAAGCTGAGAGCAAAAAGCAAAATTTATTTTGTTTTTGCCAAGCGTGAGCAGGCCGGGCTTCCGTAAAGGCATAAAAAAAATTACCCGTCATCACGACGAATAATCTTTTTACCTTAAATCTAATACCATGAAAAACTATTGCAAAGATATGCATTTTTCTATTATAAATAACATATCATATACATAAAATATTCGCCTCGTTAACACAAATTAACCATATATTCATTAAAGGGGATATGTGTCAAATGCATAAAGCACGGTCGACAAATAACGCTCGCCGGTATCGGGCAGTAACGCTACAATCGTTTTCCCGCTGTATTCAGGCTTTTTAGCAAGCTTAAGCGCGGCACTGAAAGCGGCACCCGACGAGATACCCGCCAACAATCCCTCATGCTGCGCCAAAATGCGCGAGCCGCGTATCGCATCGTCATCCGACACCGCCATTACGCGGTCAACCACTTCGGCATCATAATTCTCGGGGATGAATCCCGCTCCGATTCCTTGAATCTTATGCGGTCCCGGCTTACCGCCCTCAAGCACAGGCGAACCCTCAGGCTCAACGGCCACCACCTCGATGTCACGGTTATGCTTTTTAAGACCTCGTCCGGTTCCGCTTACGGTTCCACCCGTACCTACGGCAGAAACAAACACATCCACCTTGCCATCGGTGTCACGCCAAATCTCCTCGGCGGTAGTATTCTCGTGAGAAGCAGGATTGGCCTTATTGTCAAACTGTTGCAATATAACCGAACCGGGATTCTCATTTTTCAACTCCATCGCCTTACGTATTGCGCCCGACATGCCCTCGGCTCCGGGAGTCAACACGATGGACGCGCCCAATGCCTTGAGCAGATTGCGTCGCTCGACGCTCATCGTGTCGGGCATCGTCAGCACCAGTTTGTACCCCTTCAGCGAAGCGACCCAGGCAAGTCCTATTCCGGTATTTCCGCTTGTAGGTTCTATAATCAACACCCCGGGAGTCAGCACTCCCCTCTTCTCGGCATCCTCGATCATGTAGTAAGCGGCACGGTCCTTAACGCTGCCACCGGGATTGAACGCCTCCACCTTAACGAGCAGACGCGCCTTCAACGCCTCTTCGCGCTCGATGTTGCTCAACTCAAGCAAAGGGGTGTTACCTATCAATTCAATAAGACTTTTGTAGATTCTTTCCATATAGAATATTTAAGTTAAATAAAGATGAATAGATTATTTATGCAAACTAATATGATTTTTCACTAATAAACAAATCCAAAAGCGAAAAATTGCGACCGCCGGCAGATGTTTTATGCCAAAACACTTTTTTATTGCGTTATTTCTTTTAACTTTGTAGTCATTATATACCTAAATAAATACATTGTAATTACGGATAATCAAAATTTACTTAGCCATGAATGTAGTTGACCGATTTTTGCAATACGTAAAGTTTGACACTCAAAGTGACGAACTTACCAACCTTTGGCCCTCGACTCCGGGGCAGATGATATTCGCCCAACATCTTGAGAAGGAACTTCAGGCAATGGGGCTCAAGGAGATATCACTGGACGAAAACGGATACCTTATGGCATCCCTTCCGGCCAACACCGACAAGCCCATTCCCACTATAGGCTTCATCGCACACCTTGACACATCGCCCGACATGTCGGGCCGTCATGTGACACCACGCATTGTCACGCAGTACAAGGGCGGCAACATAGTTCTCAACGAAGAGAAAAACATCGTGTTGTCACCGCGCGAATTTCCCGAACTCGACCATTACGTTGGTCAGGACCTCATCGTGACCGACGGCAACACACTGCTCGGAGCCGATGACAAAGCCGGCATCGCCGAAATCATAACTGCGGTCGATTACCTCATAAAGCATCCCGAAATAAAGCACGGAAAGATAAGGATTGCCTTCAATCCCGATGAGGAGATAGGACAAGGCGCCCACAAATTCGATGTCGAGCAGTTTGGCGCCGAATGGGCCTACACTATGGACGGCGGAGAAATCGGCGAACTTGAATATGAGAACTTCAATGCCGCACAGGCCAAGATAACGTTCACCGGCCGCAACGTGCATCCCGGATATGCCAAGCACAAGATGATAAACTCAATCCGAATCGCCAACCAGTTCATGGCCATGCTGCCTCGCTGGGAAACTCCCGAACACACTGAAGGCTACGAAGGATTCTATCACCTTACATCAATCGAAGGCAACGTGGAGCAGACTACGATTACCTACATCATCCGCGACCACGACCGCGACCGCTTTGAACGCCGCAAAAAGGAACTTGAGCACCTCGTGAGAAAGGTAAACAACGAGTTCCCCAACAGCACTGCAATCGAAATCAAGGACCAGTACTACAACATGCGCGAAAAAATCGAGCCGGTGAAATTTATCATCGACATCGCCGAAGAGGCCATGCGCAATGTTGATGTAACGCCCCACGTTGTGCCCATACGCGGAGGCACCGACGGAGCACAGCTGTCGTTCAAGGGTCTGCCCTGCCCCAACATATTCGCAGGCGGCCTGAATTTCCACGGACGCTATGAATACATCCCAGTCAAGTCGATGGAGAAGGCCACCGATGTCATTGTTGAAATAGCTCGTCTTGTAGCTCAGCGATAAGCTAATGCAAGTGTCAACCGACACCCGCCCTACCCTTATAATCATCACCGGACCCACAGGCTCCGGGAAAACCGATTTATCCATAAAGCTGGCGCAAACCCTGAAATGCGACATCATTTCAGCCGATTCGCGCCAGCTTTATCGCGATATTCCCATAGGCACGGCAGCCCCCACTCCCGAGCAGCTTGCATCGGCACGCCACCACTTCATCGGCACCCTTGCCCTTGACGATTATTACAGCGCGGCGCGTTACGAAAGCGATGTGATGGAGCTTCTTCCTAAGGTGTGGAACGACGACAACATCGCTATAATGTGCGGAGGCTCGATGATGTATATCGACGCCGTGACACGCGGCATCGATCAACTGCCCACCATAAGCGACGACATCCGCCGCCACGTAATGCAGCTCTATGAAAGCCAAGGAATCGAAGGCGTTAGAGCCACATTACGCAACCTCGACCCCGAATATCTGCGCACAGCCGACCCGGCCAACCATCGCCGACTCGTTCACGCCGTGGAAATTTGCCTTGAAGCGGGTGTCCCCTACTCATCACTTCGCACCGGCGAAGTCAAGCAACGACCGTTCAACACCATCAAGATGATGATTGATTACGATCGTCCTACGCTCTTTGACCGCATAAACCGCCGCGTCGACAACATGATTGCGGAGGGACTCATCGAAGAGGCTCGGAGCGTATATCACCTCAAGCACCTCAACTCTCTCAACACAGTAGGCTACAAAGAGTTGTTTGCATTTTTCGACGGCACGATGACCCTTGATGTGGCTGTTCCTCGCATCGCCAAGAACACGAGGGTCTACGCAAAGAAGCAGCTCACATGGCTGCAACGCGACCCCGACCTGATAAAACTGAATCCAGAAAGCGCATATAAACAGGCTTTGGAACTTATAACTTCAAAATTGAAATTGGATATATCGTCATTGTCATGAATCACAACCGTCACATCACATTTCTAATCATCGCCGTCCTCCTCACTACAGCATCGGCACTCTCCCGCAACCTCACCCTGCACTACGACAAGCCGGCCGAATTTTTCGAGGAAGCACTTGTCATAGGCAACGGAACATTGGGAGCTACGATATACGGAGGCACATCATCCGACCAAATATCCCTCAACGACATAACACTGTGGAGCGGAGAGCCTGAAAATGGTGTCACAACGCCCGACGCCTATAAGGCTTTGCCCGAAATACGCTCGCTGCTCGACAGCGCAAAATATCGCGAAGCCGACATGGCCAACCGCAAGATTCAAGGACACTACAGCCAAAACTATCAGCCCCTCGGCCGATTGCTGATTCAATATGACAACACTAAGGACATCTCGGGCTATAAACGCACTCTCGACCTTAACGAAGCGGTAGCCGCTACCCGATACACCCGCGACGGCTACAGTTTCAGCACCGAATACCTGGCATCGGCTCCCGACTCGGTAATAGCCCTAAAGATTACCACCGATAATCCCGACGGCATAAAGGCGCGCCTCTACTTTGACTCCCTGCTTCCCCATTCAACCCGGGCACACGGAAAAGCCATCGAAGCTGAAGGATATGCCGCCTACCAATCCTATCCCAACTATTACGACGGGCTAAAGGATTCCGACAAGCATCTCTATGACCCGGCCCGAGGCATACACTTCCTTACTGTCATAAAAGCTATAACGCCTGACGGCAAAGGTGTAACCGCCTATCCTACCGGCGACATCAAGATCGACGGGCCTCGCGAAGTCACGATACTGATTACCGATGCTACAAGCTTCAACGGCTTTGACAAGGACCCTGTCAAGGAAGGTCGCGACTACAAAGCGATTGCCAATCGGCGCATGGATCTCGCCTCAAAAAAGAGTTACGAGGATATGCGTTCGGCCCACATCGCCGACTATCGCCATTTCTTCGACCGCGTAAACCTCGACCTTGGAGCTACCGACCCTCAGATTGCCGCACTACCCACCGATGTTCAGCTTCGCCGATACACCGAACTAAACGAGCGCAATCCCGAACTCGAAGCGCTCTATTTCCAGTTTGGCCGCTATCTGCTCATATCATGCTCACGCACACCCGGCGTACCGGCCAATCTGCAAGGTCTGTGGAACGAGAAACTGCTTCCGCCATGGAGCAGCAACTACACAAGCAACATCAATCTCCAGGAAAACTACTGGGGTGCCGAAGTCACCAATCTGAGCGAAATGCATGACCCATTGTTAGGATTCATTGAAAATCTCAGCAAAACCGGTAGGACGACAGCAAGCAACTACTATGGTGTGGATAGCGGGTGGTGTCTTGGGCACAACACCGACATCTGGGCCATGACCTGCCCCGTGGGGCTAAACGGCGGCGACCCGTCATGGGCTTCATGGAACATGGGCGGCGCATGGGTGGCAACACACATCTGGGAGCGCTACCAGTTCACCAAGGACAAGGAGTTCCTCATGCGCAACTATCCGCTGCTCAGGGGTGCCGCTGAATTCTGCATAGAATGGCTTATTGAAAAGGACGGCAAGCTGATGACTTCGCCCGGAACCTCTCCCGAAAACAAGTTTATGACACCCGACGGATATGCCGGAGCGACATCCTACGGCAACACTTCCGACATTGCAATGACCCGCGAGTGCCTGCTCGACGCATTGGCTGCGACACGCGAGCTTGGCATCGACAAGAAATTCGCATCGCAGCTGTCGGCCACCATTTCACGCCTGCAGCCCTACAAGATAGGC
The DNA here is from genome assembly GCF_004803695.1 of Muribaculum gordoncarteri. NCBI lineage: Bacteria > Pseudomonadati > Bacteroidota > Bacteroidia > Bacteroidales > Muribaculaceae > Muribaculum > Muribaculum gordoncarteri. The sequence continues at coordinate 604,088 of NZ_CP039393.1, read as the reverse complement.
CACAACGGCAACCTTCAGGAATGGTATCACGACTGGCCCGACCAGGATCCGCGACATCGCCATCAGTCCCATCTGTTCGGGCTATATCCCGGTCATCACCTGTCGGTCGACGACACTCCCCAACTGGCAGCGGCAGCAGCTCGTACACTCGAAATAAAAGGCGATGAAACAACCGGATGGAGCACCGGTTGGCGCGTCAACCTATATGCAAGGCTCCGCGACGGTAAAAACGCCTATCACATTTACCGCAAACTCCTTAACTACATATCGCCCGACAACTATCGTGGCAAGGACGCGCGCCGTGGAGGCGGCACCTACCCCAATCTGCTCGACGCTCACTCTCCGTTCCAAATCGACGGCAACTTCGGAGGCAGCGCCGGCGTAGCCGAGATGCTGATTCAGTCCACACCCGAAAGCATAACATTGCTTCCGGCAATACCCGACGACTGGAGCGAGGGCGAAGTAAAAGGATTGTGCGCCCGTGGCGGATTCACGGTCGACTTCGCGTGGAAGGACGGCAAAGTAAAGTCGGCCACAGTCACTTCACGTTCCGGCGGCGCGACAAAGCTGCACTATAACGGAACCACAAAGAAACTACGCCTGAAGCCCGGACAATCCGTCGACATTCACCTTATGTAGTGAGGCATTTCCTCAGGTATCTCCATCGATATTTCAACAAGGCCGGCGACCGAGCCGTTATCACGCCATGCCGTTTGATATATCATCTTCTTTACGCCCTTTTTGTCGATCGTATAGCAATTGACTCCTCCAGTTGCCAGCAGCTCCTTTATTATGGCAACGGAACGCTCGTTGTGACAATCCATCAGATTGCGGCCTATCAAGTCGCCATGTGACGCAAATGTGGCACGAGCCTTGTCATTCATATATATTATATTGCAATCGGCATCACACACCGTTACCGCGCAATTCATCGCCTTGGCCCAGTCGGGCAATATTTTCTCACTATTTTCCATTGGGAATGCTATATTTATCAATAATTGACAAATATAGCGAGAATATTCGATGAAAAAGCAACCGATTATTCCATTTTTAATAAGTAATGTCTATATTTGCGACATTATGGATAATTCAAATTCAATAAAGCATTCATCCGTAACGCCTGAAGAAGCTGTAAAGGAAGCCCGCCATGTGACATGGGTGGGATTTTGGTGCAACGCCGCGCTCGGCACGGCCAAAGTCATTGCCGGTATCGTGGGCCGTTCGGGAGCTCTTGTCGCCGACGGTATTCACTCGTTCTCCGATTTCATTACCGATGTAATAGTTTTGGTAATGGTGGGCATTGCCCGTCGACGACCCAACGCCCGCTATCAATACGGACACGGCAAATACGAAACATTCGCTACGATGCTCATTGCTGTCGCCTTGATTATCGTAGGCATAGGCATATTCATCGACGGAATAAAACATGTTATCCTTGCCCTGCAAGGCGAAGCTCTTGCACGCCCGGGATGGATAGCACTCATTATATGCTTCGCCTCGATAGTAATCAAGGAGTGGCTGTTTCGCTACACGCGACGCGTGGGAGTAAGGATCCAGTCGGGAGCCGTCATTGCAAATGCCTGGCATCACAGGTCTGACGCATTTTCATCAGTGGCAACACTCGTCGGTGTGGCGGGAGCGATGTTCCTTGGCGAGAACGGACGAATACTCGACCCCATCGCAGCAATGGTCGTGGCCATATTCATCATCATCGTAGGCATAAAGATGGCAATTCCGGCAATAAACGAACTGCTTGAAGTGTCATTGCCCGAAAAAATGGAGGACCAGATACGCCACATAATCGCCGAATCGGAAGGGGTGAGAACCTATCATCATCTCCGCACACGCCGTAACGGATCCAAAATCATAATCGAGGTGCATCTGAAAGTCGACCCAGACATAACGGTGGAACAAGGTCACTCAATCGCAACCGAAGTTGAAAACAAGCTCAAAAACGATTTCGGCAACGAGTCAGCCATAATAACCACCCACATTGAACCCTACCGAGGAGAAGAACTCCTCCGCGACGGCTCCTGCGGCGCCTAACCTCCTCCATCCCGTATATGCCGCCAGACATATCATCCCACACGCCCGCATGTGTCCACGCTTTCGCCCCGCGCACCCGCAAATGCCAACGTATTCGCCACGCGCAGCGAAGGGCGCACGCCGCCCGCAAATCCCCGCGTTAGTGCAAAGCTGCAGAGCCGCTTAATATGTTAGGCCCGCGCAAGGACGCCGTTAGGCGTCCGCAGCACGGGTATAAAGAGCTATTATATAAAAAAGAGGGCTACGTAGTTGCCCAATAACCCACACTCCCTCAAACACCGCTCCCCGCAACCCTGTATTATGCCGAAGGCATTACATGTGCTTAACCGCGGGTAAGCGAAGCGCCACCCGTGGATAGGTAGCGACCCTCATCCCACAACCCCTTGCGGTTCTAGTGGTCGGAAGAGGTTTGTAACGATAGTATTTTGATTTTTAGATTATTGACCTCTGATTTCATTGATTTTACTTGAGCCTCAAGTCTTTTTATCGTTTCTGTCTGATATCTAATCAATTCTGTCATGATGGCCTGTTTGGCTATGCGTGGCCCCATATTATGGGCAATGGAATATATTTTAACCAGCAGGGCGACAATCAGGGTCATATACAGCATTACCTGTATTCCGTGTACATTTGTTGATATAAAATGTGAAAAGCTCAGATCCTGTTTGAGAAATTTAAAGAATACCTCAATATCCCAGCGCCTTCGGTAATATTGGACAATTTCGATGGCATCTTTCTCAAAGTTATTGGTAATCAAGACCATCTCGTCATCATAGTGTCGGGCGTGGCGTCTG